>NZ_JBEAIU010000057.1:0-102735 GCF_040065135.1 Klebsiella sp. CN_Kp066
CACGAGCTTTTTCTTCCGGCGCGTTATCGATCTGGTCGAATGCGCGAGCAGCACCACCGTAGGTTTTAGCCAGAACGGTAGTGATTGCAGCGGTCAGAGTAGTTTTACCATGGTCAACGTGGCCGATAGTACCGACGTTGACGTGCGGTTTTGTACGTTCAAATTTTTCTTTAGACACGGCTATATTCCTTACTATAGTGCTCTCCCCTTCAGGAGAGAGCACGGGACTTTGGTTTTAACCCTGCGGCTTATTTACCACGGGCTTCGATTACGGCCTGAGCAACGTTGTTCGGCGCATCATCATACTTCAGGAACTCCATGGAGTAAGAAGCACGACCTTTGGTCAGAGAACGCAGCTGAGTTGCATATCCGAACATTTCAGACAGCGGAACTTCAGCGTGGATCACAACGCCAGTCACGTTGGATTCCTGACCGCGCAGCATACCGCGACGACGGCTAAGGTCACCGATAACGTCACCAGTGTTCTCTTCCGGAGTTTCTACTTCAACCTTCATGATCGGCTCAAGCAGAACTGGTTTCGCTTTCTTAAAGCCATCTTTGAAGGCAATAGAAGCGGCCAGTTTAAACGCCAGTTCAGAGGAGTCAACGTCGTGGTAAGAACCGAAGTGCAGACGCACGCCCAGATCAACTACCGGATAACCAGCCAGAGGGCCAGCTTTCAGCTGCTCCTGGATGCCTTTATCAACGGCCGGGATGTATTCACCAGGAATTACACCACCTTTAATGTCGTTGATGAACTCGTAACCTTTCGGGTTAGAGCCCGGCTCCAGCGGGTACATGTCGATAACGACGTGACCATACTGACCGCGACCACCAGACTGTTTAGCGTGTTTACCTTCGATATCGGTAACTTTCGCGCGAATCGCTTCACGGTAAGCAACCTGAGGTTTACCGACGTTCGCTTCAACGTTGAATTCACGTTTCATACGGTCAACGATGATGTCGAGGTGCAGCTCACCCATACCGGCGATGATAGTCTGGTTAGATTCTTCATCAGTCCATACGCGGAAAGACGGGTCTTCTTTAGCCAGACGGCCCAGAGCCAGACCCATTTTTTCCTGGTCAGCTTTGGTTTTCGGTTCAACGGCGATAGAGATTACCGGCTCAGGGAATTCCATACGCTCCAGAATGATCGGCGCGTTAGGATCACACAGAGTATCACCCGTAGTAACGTCTTTCAGACCGATAGCAGCAGCGATATCGCCCGCGCGAACTTCTTTGATCTCTTCACGTTTGTTAGCGTGCATCTGTACGATACGACCGAAACGCTCACGAGCAGCTTTCACGGAGTTCAGGATGGTATCACCAGAGTTAACCACACCAGAGTACACGCGGAAGAAGGTCAGGTTACCCACGAACGGGTCGGTAGCGATTTTGAATGCCAGAGCAGCAAACGGCTCATCATCGCTAGCGTGACGCTCAGCAGGAGTATCTTTACCATCGTCCAGGATACCGTTGATCGCAGGAACGTCGACCGGGGATGGCAGGTAGTCAATTACCGCATCCAGCATCGCCTGTACGCCTTTGTTCTTGAACGCAGAACCACAGGTTACCAGGATGATTTCGTTGTTCAGAACGCGCTGACGCAGAGCAGTTTTAATCTCTTCTTCAGTCAGTTCTTCGCCACCCAGGTATTTTTCCATCAGCTCTTCAGAAGCTTCAGCAGCGGACTCGATCAGGTTCTGGTGCCATTCTTCGGCCAGTTCCTGCATGTCTGCCGGAATATCTTCGTAGGTGAAGGTTACGCCTGCATCTTCTTCGTTCCAGTTGATGGCTTTCATTTTCACCAGGTCAACAACACCGGTGAACGCTTCTTCAGCGCCAATCGCCAGCTGCAGCGGAACAGGGTTCGCGCCCAGACGGGTTTTGATCTGACCAACAACTTTCAGGAAGTTCGCACCCATACGGTCCATTTTGTTAACGAACGCAATGCGCGGAACTTTATATTTGTTTGCCTGACGCCATACGGTTTCAGACTGAGGCTGAACACCACCAACTGCGCAGTAAACCATTACTGCACCATCAAGCACACGCATGGAACGTTCTACTTCGATAGTGAAGTCAACGTGCCCCGGGGTGTCGATGATGTTTACGCGATGCGGTTCATACTGCTTAGCCATACCTGACCAGAATGCAGTAGTCGCTGCGGAGGTGATAGTAATACCACGCTCTTGCTCCTGCTCCATCCAGTCCATGGTGGCAGCGCCGTCATGAACTTCACCGATTTTGTGGTTTACACCGGTGTAGAACAGAATACGTTCGGTAGTAGTAGTTTTACCGGCGTCGATGTGCGCACTGATACCGATGTTACGGTAGCGTGCGATGGGTGTTGTACGAGCCATTTGATTCCTCGTTTATTTCTTTAGGCGTTCAGTTAAGTTATCCAAAACGGGCGACTTACCTGAAGCGCCCGCCTGGTGACTAAGACTCCGAAGGGATTACCAACGGTAGTGTGCGAACGCCTTGTTGGCTTCTGCCATACGGTGAACGTCTTCACGTTTCTTAACTGCAGTACCTTTGTTGTCTGCAGCATCAGAAAGTTCGTTCGCCAGACGCAGAGCCATGGATTTATCACCACGTTTACGAGCAGCTTCAACGATCCAACGCATTGCCAGAGCATTACGACGAACCGGACGGACTTCAACTGGAACCTGATAAGTAGAACCACCAACGCGGCGGGACTTAACTTCGACAGTCGGGCGAACGTTGTCGAGAGCGACTTCGAATGCTTCCAGTTCATTTTTACCAGAGCGCTGAGCCAGGGTCTCCAGCGCGCTGTATACGATTGCTTCTGCAGTAGATTTTTTACCATCTACCATCAGGATATTTACAAATTTAGCCAGCAGTTCTGATCCGAACTTAGGATCCGGCAGGATTTTACGCTGACCAATGACGCGACGACGTGGCATGGAAATACTCCGTTGTTAATTCAGGATTGTCCAAAACTCTAAGAGTTTAGTTTGACATTAATATAAAACGTTTGGCCTTACTTAACGGAGAACCATTAAGCCTTAGGACGCTTCACGCCATACTTGGAGCGAGCTTGCTTACGGTCTTTAACGCCGGAGCAGTCAAGCGCACCACGAACGGTGTGGTAACGAACACCCGGAAGGTCTTTAACACGACCGCCACGGATCAGGATCACGGAGTGCTCCTGCAGGTTGTGACCTTCACCACCGATGTAGGAGGTGACTTCGAAACCGTTAGTCAGACGCACACGGCAAACTTTACGCAGTGCGGAGTTCGGTTTCTTAGGAGTGGTGGTATATACACGAGTACATACGCCACGTTTCTGCGGGCAGGCTTCCAGCGCCGGCACGTTGCTCTTTGCAACTTTGCGCGCGCGTGGTTTGCGTACCAGCTGGTTAATTGTTGCCATTAAATAGCTCCTGGTTTTAGCTTTTGCTTCGTAAACACGTAATAAATCGCCTCATATAATATGAGGACGCAGAATTTTAGGGCGGTGCCGAAAAGGTGTCAAGAAATATACAACAATCCCGCCATTACCAGGACAACTGACCGGCATGTTTGACTGAAAGTCTGACGAAATCAGTATAGCTAACCCTGACGACACTGTCCGCAATTTGACCAGCCAGCCCGCGGGCTTCGATATCGTCTTGCAGAGCGTAGAGGGATATGGGGGCAGATTGCAGGATTTCAAGGAAACGGCCTTGAGCGACAGCGGCGATAACGCCGTCCGACAGCAGCAGCAGCTCGTCACCTTCTTTTATCAAACGGAGCATAGCCGCAATGTCGGCGTGCCAGGGGGATGTGCTTAATGTGTGGAGCATTCAGACCTCAGAAACGCAGTATCACGTTAAAATCGTCCAGCCGGGCGCGCAGAGCCTCTGGCTCCAGCCATTCACCGTCCACGACCCACGGCGTGGCGGAAGTCAGGCCGCGCTCGCGCGCTGAAGCCGCGCAAATCCAGCACTGTTCAATATCGTATAGCGACAGGAGTTTAAAGGTAGAGATATAATCGCGCGCCAGCACTGCGGCTGGCCGCTGATCCGGAAGGAGCTGAAATACGCCATCTCCGACGAAGAAGACGCCCATCTCTTCCGTCAGTGCGGATGTCGCCAGCAGGGCATCCAGCCCTTCCCTGCCCGATGCTGAGCCATGGGGTGCGGACGAAAAAATAAAGGCTATGCGTTTCATCAGAACTGCACCATCCGGTCGCAGGTTAAGGCAGCTTCCGCCAACGCACCTAATCCACTCAGCGTAAAGCCCGGCTGCAAATTATGCGCTGGCAAACTCAGCTGCTGCGCCTCCTGTGCATCGGTTATGCCACGGCGTAAAGCTGCGGCTACACAGATATGTAAGGAGACGCCGTGTTCGTCATGTAATGCCTGCCAGGCCCGGACCAGATCAAACTCATCGCTGGCGGGGGCAGTTAGCTGATTCGCATTGTAGACGCCTTCACGATAGAAAAAGATACTGAGCAATTCGTGGCCTTCCTGCAACACGGCTCGGGCAAACTGCAGTGCGCTGCTGGCCTGCTGCGTACCATAAGCCGGCCCCGTCACCGTAATGGCAAAACGCATTATTTATCCAGCCCCTGGAAATCTCCGCTTTTGAACTGACGAATATAGAGATATACCGTGTGCTTAGAGATGTTCAGCCGATCCGCTACCTGATTAATGGCGTCTTTGATATCAAAGATCCCTTTCTCATAGAGGTTCAGAACGATCTGACGATTTTTGGCGTTGTTAGAAACGTTGCGGTCGGCATTCACCTCTTCAATAGTGAACTCAAGCGTCTGTGCAACCAGGTCGTCAACCGATGAAGCAAAGTTGACCTGTGAATTCACTTCTGTCGTTTCTGGCGGAATAAAGGTGCTCATTATTTGCGAGAACGGCACGTCAAGGTTCATGTTGATGCACAGCAGGCCAATAACCCGATGGTCACGGTTGCGGATAGCGATGGTCACTGATTTCATCAGTACGCCGCTTTTGGCGCGAGTAAAATAGCATTTGGAAACGCTGCTATCGGCCCCAGTCATATCGTGCAACATGCGCAACGCAAGGTCGGTAATTGGCGAGCCGATCTGACGGCCGGTATGTTCACCGTTGGCGATACGAATAGCGGAACATTTTAAGTCCTGCAATGAGTGCAGTACGATTTCACAGTGGGAACCGATGAGCATCGCTAACCCGTCCACTACCGCTTCATAGGATTTAAGGATATCGAAGTCGGTCTGGTCAAAAGGACGTTGATCCAGCAAATCAAGCTCGCTGGTCTCGTTGGTTAAAAGCGACCTGGACATGGAAAAAAGCACTCCTTTTCAGGAGCCTGTCGTTATCGTCAGGGCAGGCTCATCATCATTATTAATCTATCTAAAGTAATACAGCGCCTGAGGTTCTTTCCAGTTTTAATTATATCTGCCCTCAATAAAAAAGCCGCCGCCCCTGGAGGCGGCGGCTTGAGCCAGATTACTTCTTCGCGTCAGCGGCTGGCGCTTCGGCCGCAGCTTCAGGCTTGGCGTCCGCTTTCGGAGCCGGTTTGATGTCCAACAGCTCTACATCAAATACCAGAGTGGAGTTAGCCGGGATACCCGGTACGCCGGTTTTGCCGTAAGCCAGATCCGGCGGAATGACCAGCTGAATTTTACCGCCTTTCTTGATGTTCTTCAGGCCTTCAGTCCAGCCAGGGATTACGCCGTCCAGACGGAAGGACAGCGGTTCGCCACGGGTGTAAGAGTTATCAAACTCTTTACCATCGATCAGCGTACCTTTGTAGTTAACAACAACGGTATCGCTGTCTTTCGGCGCTTCGCCCGTACCCGCTTTCTCTACTTTGTACAGCAGACCGGAATTCGCTTTTTTCACACCCTGCTTTTTCGCATAGGCATCGCGATAAGCTTTACCTTTTGCCTCATTCTCAGCAGCATCTTTTTCCATTTTCTGCTGGGCAGCGGTTTTTACGCGAGTTTCAAACGCCTGCAGAGTCTGTTCGATCTCCTGATCGGACAGCTTGCTCTTATCGGCAAAAGCGTCCTGAACGCCAGCAATCAGCTGAGCTTTATCTAATTTGATGCCCAGTTTTTCTTGTTCTTTCAGGGAGTTTTCCATGTAACGTCCCAGCGATGCACCCAGCGCATATGCAGATTTCTGATCGTCATTTTTGAATGCCGATTTGCTGTCCGTTGCAGGTGCCGCTTTCGCTTCGGTGGCTGCTTTGGTCACAGTTTCAGCAGCAAAGGTCAGCGGTGCATTCAGGGCGACGGCCATTGTGGTCGCCAGCAGCGTTACTTTAAACAGTGATTTCATCCATTTCTCCAGGGCCGGGGCATCTCACCCCAGGGTTATCATAAAAAACAAAAAACGTACTATAGAACGTTGCAGAACAAATCAACATACAGACGTACCTGAATATCGCCTCATTTCAGACTATTTTTGTATGAATTAGTTTCCTGTCAGGCGTAACGATGCTGCGTGAATGCTGAAACTTCAGTAGAATCCGCCCGCAGGATCAGACAGAAGAGGTTACTCATGCACGATAGCACTTTAGAGACTCGCCTTGCAGAGCTGGAGAGCAGACTGGCGTTTCAGGAAATCACCATTGAAGACCTCAACAAGACCGTCACCGCCCACGAGATAGAAATGGCCAGGATGCGCGAACATATGCGCCTGATGGTGGAAAAGCTGAAAGCTACTCAGCCCTCGCATATGGCTTCACAGGCAGAAGAAACGCCTCCACCGCACTATTAAGACGTAAAAAAAGCGGGTCTCCCCGCTTTTTTCTATTCCAGAACGCTAGCGCGATGGAATTAGTGGCAACCGCAGCCGCCGTTACCGCCGCAGCCGCCTTTGCCATGTTCATGGTCATGGCCGTGACCGTGGCCACCGCAGCAACCGTCATGATCGTGGTCGTGACCGTGATCGTGGCCGTGAGCGCCATGTACATGACCGTGTTCCAGCTCTTCCGCCGTTGCTTCGCGAAGCGCGACAACTTCAACGTTGAACTTCAGATTCTGGCCAGCCAGCATGTGGTTACCGTCAACAACAACGTGTTCGTCACCCACTTCGGTGATTTCTACCGGTACCGGGCCCTGATCGGTTTCCGCGAGGAAGCGCATGCCAACCTGCAGCTCGTCAACGCCCATAAACACGTCTTTAGGAACGCGCTGTACCAGGTTTTCGTCGTACTGGCCGTACGCGTCATTAGCGCCGACTTCTACGTCAAATTTGTCGCCCACTTCGTGACCATCCAGCGCGCTTTCCAGGCCGGAAATCAGGGAACCGTGACCATGCAGGTAGTCCAGCGGCGCGCTTACCGGAGACTCATCAACCAACACACCGTCTTCTGTACGTACCTGATAGGCCAGGCTGACCACCAGGTCTTTTGCTACTTTCATGATATCTCCTGAGCATGGGAAGAATAGTGGCGCAGATTGTAGCGGAATTCTGCAGCCGTGTACCCTTTAGCTTAAAAAAAGCCGCCCGATAACGCTAGTCCGGATGAAAAATGCCTATCACTTGCTCTTCTTTGCGAACATGCTCGCGGACCTCTTTATCCGCCTCTCGCATCTGGTGTCCACACTTAACGCACTCAACTATATCGACATTATTCTCACGCCACATCGCCAGCGAATCCTGAGCCTGGCACGCCGGGCATTTCGCCCCGGCAATAAAACGTTTACGCACAGCCATATCATTTACCTTTATTCAAATTCATCCCAGCCGTCTAACTGTCTGCTCTCTTTTTGCATCTCACGCTGAAAAATTTCCTCCAGCTCGCGCCTGGCTTCGCGCACGCGGGATATCTGCAGAGTATCACTATGAACCGGCATTAACTCACGCAACATTCGCATATCAAGACGCCGAAAATGCAGCTGCGCGCGCTGCGCCTGATGAGGATGCATGCCTAGCGAGATAAGCGCTTTACGCCCTAGCTCGAGCGCGCTGGAGAAGGTTTCACGAGAAAACTGCGCCACTCCCGCCTGCAGCAGTTCATGCGCCTCGACGCGTCCTCGCGCTCGCGCCAGAATATGAAGATGTGGAAAGTGTTGTTGACACATCTCGACCAGCTTCATGGTATCTTCCGGCTCATTGCAGGTAATGACGATCGACTGCGCCTCTTCGGCTCCTGCCGAGCGCAGGAGCTCCAGCTGCGTCGCATCGCCAAAGTAGACCTTATAGCCATATTGGCGCATCAGATTGACCGCGCTGATATCGCGCTCCAGCACCGTAATACGCATTTTGTTAGCCATCAGCAGGCGGCCAATCACCTGACCAAAGCGCCCAAAACCAACGATAATGACCTGCGGTTTATCATCTTCGACCCACGGAGCCTCGCCCTCCTCTTCGGATTGATTGAATCGGCGAGAGAGTATTTTGTCGATTAGCTTCATCAACAGCGGCGTGGTCATCATCGACAATGTCACCGTCACCAGCAGTAGAGCCATTTGATCGTTCTGAAAAAGGCGCATCGAGGCAGGTAATGAGAACAGCACAAAAGCGAATTCTCCCCCCTGGCTCAGCACTCCGGCAAACTGCACCCGTTCTGCGCTACGCAGGCCGTACACCCGCGCAAGGAGATACAGCACGACGCCTTTTACCGACACCAGTATTGCGACGCTGGCCGCTACCCATAGCAGGTGGGTATAGAGCACGCCAAGGTTCAGCGCCATGCCAACGGAAATAAAAAACAGCCCGAGCAGGAGCCCTTTAAAGGGCTCAATAGCGATTTCCAGTTCGTGGCGATACTCACTCTCGGCCAGCAGAACGCCGGCGATAAAGGTCCCCAGCGCCATCGACAAACCGAGCGCATCCATAAATAAAGCCGATGCAAGAACCAGCAGCAGCGTCGCTGCGGTGAAGACCTCCCGCACGCCGGATCCGGCGATAAAACGAAACACCGGCCTCAGCAGAAAACGGCCGCCAACCAGCATTCCGCCAAAGGCCAGGACCTTCATCCCGATGGTGAGCCAATTAAAGTGGTCGTCACCTGAACCGGCAAACAGGGGCACCACCGCCAGGGCCGGGATAACGGCCAGATCCTGAAACAGCAGTACGGAGAATCCCAGTTGCCCGGACTCGCTGCGGCTCATGCCTTTCTCACGCATCAGCTGCAGCGCCATCGCGGTTGAAGACATCGCCAGCCCAAGTCCGCCCACCACCGCTGCGCGCCATGAGAAGTCGCTAAGCATGAGCAAGCCGCCAAGAATGAGCGCGCTGAAAGCGACCTGCGCGGCGCCTACGCCGAAAATTGAGCTTCTTAGCCGCCAGAGCTTGGACGGATTCAGCTCCAGCCCAATAATAAACATCAGAAAGACGACGCCTAATTCTGAGAAGTGAAGGATTTCATCAACATCGCTGATAAACCCTAACCCCCAGGGGCCAATGGCGATACCGGCCAGCAGATACCCCAGCACGGCGCCAATACCCAGCCTCGCCGCCAGCGGTACCGCCACCACCGCGGCAAACAGAAATAACACCCCGGCCAGCAGTAAATCAGCTCCCGCCATTTGTACCTCCAGCCGTTACAGGATTAGCCAGCCAGTCGCGGTAGGCACGAGCGCGGCTTTTCAGATCGTCAGGCGATTGCCGCCGCGCCCAGTAGACGATAATCGGGCTTATCCAGTGCATGCGGCACATGCCGGCGGTCAGTTCGAAAGGGCGAAGAATGTCATTTATTGGATAGCGATGGGCATCACGTCGATAGGCGCTCTCCGGCTCCCCGGTGGTAATCACGCTACGCCAGTACTTTCCCGCCAGCTGGTTCCCTCCCGCCCCGCTGGCAAAACCACGGCTGAGCACCCTATCCAGCCACTCTTTCATCAGCGCCGGACAGCTCCAGGTATAAAGCGGATGCTGAAAAACAATCACCTCATGCTGGCGCAGGAGATCCTGCTCATGGGCGATATCGATAAAAAAATCCGGATAGTGCGCGTAAAGATCGTGCACGGTAACATTCGACAACTGTAAGGCCGGTTCAAGCAAAACCCGGTTGGCCACGGAATCCTGAGATTCTGGGTGGGCATACAGCAGCAAAACCTTCGCTGTCTGAGACATCATTCCCCTCCCGAACGTCTTCTGGCGGCCTGTGCAGCGGCTGCGTCCCGACGCAACCAGAATGACTTTGTGTATCGTCTTCATTTTGGGCTACCATTGCGGCCCGGTTGAGCGATTCGCTCCACACTACATTATCATAATGACAAATTAACATAGTCAGAACATACGGCGCCTTATGATTGTTTTCTCCTCGTTACAAATTCGTCGCGGCGTACGCGTCCTGCTGGACAACGCCAGCGCCACCATCAACCCAGGGCAAAAAGTCGGCCTGGTGGGTAAAAACGGCTGCGGTAAATCCACGCTGCTTTCGCTTTTGAAAAACGAGATTAGCGCCGACGGCGGCTCGATGACTTTTCCCGGTAGCTGGCAGCTGGCCTGGGTTAACCAGGAAACGCCAGCCCTTCCTCAGCCGGCTATAGACTATGTTATTGACGGCGATCGCGAATTCCGCAAGCTGGAGGCGGATTTGCACGCGGCCAACGAACGAAATGACGGACATGCCATTGCGACGGTCCACGGTAAGCTGGATGCCATCGATGCCTGGACCATAAGATCCCGCGCGGCCAGCCTGCTGCACGGCCTCGGTTTCAGCAATGAACAGCTTGAGAGGCCGGTGAGCGACTTTTCCGGCGGCTGGCGCATGCGTCTTAACCTCGCCCAGGCGCTTATTTGCCGTTCCGATCTGCTACTGCTTGATGAACCGACTAACCACCTCGACCTCGACGCGGTAATCTGGCTGGAGAAGTGGCTCAAAAGCTACAGCGGCACGCTGATCCTGATCTCCCACGATCGCGACTTCCTTGACCCAATCGTCGACAAAATTATTCATATCGAACAGCAAACGATGTTCGAATATACCGGCAACTACAGCTCTTTCGAAGTGCAGCGCGCAACCCGCCTTTCTCAACAACAAGCGATGTATGAGAGCCAGCAGCAGCGCGTGGCCCATCTGCAGAGCTATATCGATCGTTTCCGCGCGAAAGCGACCAAAGCCAAGCAAGCGCAAAGCCGTATCAAAATGCTCGAGCGTATGGAGCTCATCGCCCCTGCCCACGTTGATAATCCGTTCCACTTTAGCTTCCGTGCGCCGGAAAGCCTGCCCAATCCACTGCTGAAGATGGAAAAAGTCAGCGCCGGCTATGGCGAGCGCGTCATTCTCGATTCGATCAAGCTGAATCTGGTTCCAGGGTCGCGCATCGGTCTGCTGGGGCGTAACGGAGCGGGTAAATCCACGCTGATTAAGCTGCTGGCCGGCGAGCTACAGCCGCTGCGCGGTGAAATTGGCCTGGCGAAAGGCATCAAGCTTGGCTACTTTGCTCAGCACCAGCTTGAATTCCTGCGCGCGGACGAATCCCCGCTCCAGCATCTTGCCCGCCTGGCGCCGCAGGAGCTGGAGCAGAAACTGCGCGACTATCTGGGCGGTTTCGGGTTCCAGAGCGACAAAGTCAACGAAGAGACAAAGCGTTTCTCCGGCGGCGAGAAGGCGCGCCTGGTGCTGGCGCTGATCGTCTGGCAACGCCCTAACCTGCTGCTGCTTGATGAACCGACCAACCACCTCGATCTCGACATGCGCCAGGCGCTAACTGAAGCGTTAATTGATTTTGAAGGCGCCCTGGTGGTGGTCTCCCACGACCGCCATCTGATTCGTTCCACTACCGACGATCTTTATCTGGTGCACGATAGCAAAGTCGAACCTTTCGACGGCGATCTCGAAGATTACCAGCAGTGGTTGAGCGACTCGCAAAAGCAGGAAAGCCAGGCATCGGAAGAACCGAAAGAAAACGGCAACAGCGCCCAGGCGCGTAAAGATCAGAAACGCCGCGAAGCCGAGCTGCGTACGCAAACCCAGCCGCTGCGTAAAGAGATTATCCGTCTGGAAAAAGAGATGGAGAAGCTCAACGCCCAGCTGGCGCAGGCGGAAGAGAAGCTCGGCGACAGCGGCCTGTACGATCAAAGCCGTAAAGCAGAGCTTACCGAATGTTTACAGCAGCAGGCCAGCGCAAAGTCCGGCCTCGAAGAGTGTGAAATGGCCTGGCTGGATGCGCAGGAACAGCTGGAGCAGATGCTGCAGGAAGGCTAGCGACAACATGCGCTACAGCGAGGCGGGGAAACCCGCCTGTTTACCTCTCTCTCCGCGGCTTTTTACACGTAACCTGCCTACCGATTAGCCGCAAGACCACATATTGGCTAACCTGCGTACTTCATGCGCGGTATAGTATGGATAAAGATTATTAATTGCTCTGGTGCTATGGTTGATATCACTCCTACAGAAATGACGCCCCCGGAAAACGACTCGCAGCAGTTTCATCCGATGCGCGGCGTAGGCAATCGTCATTTGCAAACCATGTTGCCGCGGCTAATCCGTCGCAAACTCCGTTTCACTCCCCACTGGCAGCGTCTTGAACTGCCGGATGGCGACTTTGTCGATCTGGCCTGGAGTGAAGATCCTTCTCAGGCACGCCATAAACCCAGACTGGTGGTATTTCATGGTCTGGAGGGCAGCCTGCACAGCCCTTACGCACACGGACTTATCCATGCGGCAATGCAGCGCGGCTGGCTGGGCGTGGTGATGCATTTTCGCGGCTGTAGCGGCGAACCCAACCGAAATAACCGCATCTACCATTCGGGCGAAACGGAAGACGGCTCCTGGTTTCTGCGCTGGCTCCAGCGCGAATACGGTTCGGCCCCGACCGCAGCGGTAGGTTATTCGCTCGGGGGCAATATGCTGGGCTGCCTGCTGGCAAAAGAAGGCGACGATATTCCGGTCGATGCCGCGGTGATCGTCTCGGCTCCGTTTATGCTGGAAGCCTGTAGCTATCATATGGATAAAGGTTTCTCACGCGTTTATCAGCGCTATTTGCTTAATCTGCTAAAAGCCAACGCCGCACGTAAGCTAAAAGCCTATCCTGGCTCTCTGCCCGTCGATTTACGTCAGCTAAAAAGCATGCGCCGTATCCGCGAATTTGACGACAGCATCACCGCGAGGATCCACGGTTTTGCCGATGCGCTGGACTATTATCGCCAGTGCAGCGCCATGCCGCGCTTAAGCGATATCACGAAGCCCACGCTGATTATTCACGCAAAAGACGACCCTTTTATGGACCATCACTCGATACCGCCGCAGGAACAATTGCCGGCGAATGTCGAGTATCAGCTGACGGAGCACGGCGGGCACGTTGGGTTCGTCGGCGGTACCTTGCGTAAGCCAGAGATGTGGCTTGAAAGACGCATTCCGGATTGGCTAACCCGCTGGTTAGGAGGAAAATTATGATCATACCCTGGCAAGAGCTCGCTCCCGAAACGCTGGATAGCCTGATCGAAAGTTTTGTCTTGCGCGAAGGCACCGATTATGGTGAACATGAACGTTCGCTGGTTGATAAAGTCTCTGATGTAAAACAGCAGCTAAAAAGCGGAGAGGCCGTGCTGGTATGGTCAGAGCTGCACGAGACGGTCAACATCATGCCCCGCAAGCAGTTTCACGGCTAAGGCGGCACACACTATCGTTTATCCAGGGAGTTGTTATGTCTGCCAAACATCCGGTGATTGCCGTCACGGGCTCCAGCGGCGCGGGTACCACAACCACCAGCCTCGCTTTCCGCAAAATCTTCGCCCAGCTGAATCTGCATGCCGCTGAAGTCGAAGGGGATAGCTTTCACCGCTACACCCGCCCGGAAATGGACATGGCGATCCGCAAAGCGCGGGATCAGGGCAAACATATCAGCTACTTCGGCCCAGAGGCCAACGACTTTGGCCTGCTGGAACAGACGTTTTCTGAGTATGGGCTAAGCGGCAAAGGCCAGTCGCGCAAGTATTTACATACCTATGACGAAGCCGTGCCGTGGAACCAGGTTCCGGGGACCTTCACGCCCTGGCAGCCGCTGCCCGAGCCGACTGACGTCCTCTTTTACGAAGGCCTGCACGGCGGCGTCGTGACGCCGCAGCACAACGTCGCAAACCATGTCGACCTTCTGGTCGGCGTGGTGCCCATCGTCAATCTTGAGTGGATCCAGAAGCTTATCCGCGACACCAGCGAACGCGGCCACTCTCGGGAGGCGGTGATGGACTCGGTGGTCCGCTCGATGGAGGACTACATCAACTTTATCACCCCGCAGTTTTCGCGCACCCATCTCAACTTCCAGCGCGTCCCCACGGTGGATACGTCCAATCCCTTTGCGGCCAAAGCCATCCCTTCCCTGGATGAAAGCTTCGTGGTGATTCATTTCCGCAACCTGAAAAATATCGATTTTCCGTGGCTTCTGGCGATGCTTCAGGGTTCGTTTATCTCACATATGAACACGCTGGTGGTACCGGGCGGAAAAATGGGGCTGGCGATGGAGCTGATTATGGCGCCGCTGGTTGAACGGCTGATGGAAGGCAAGAAAATAAGCTAGCTGCGATCGCCCCGGCGGCAACATAACCTACCGGGGTCGGTTCCGTTTATCCTTCGATCACTTCATAAGAGTGAGTAATGTTTACCGCCTTCTCAAGCATCAGCGCCACCGAGCAGTATTTTTCCGCCGACAGGTCAACGGCGCGGGAAACGGCCGCGTCTTTCAACTCCTTACCGGTCACGATAAAGTGCAGATTGATATGGGTAAACAGACGCGGCGCCTCTTCGCGACGCTCCGAGGTCAGCTTAACTTCGCAGTTGGTGACGTTATGACGCCCCTTCTGCAAAATGGAAACCACGTCAATCGCGCTGCACCCGCCTGCCGCCATCAGCACCATTTCCATCGGGCTGGGCGCTTTATCCCCGGAATTACCGTCCATCAGAATCTGGTGGCCAGAAGCCGACTCACCGATGAAGGTTAACCCTTCAACCCACTTCACTCGCGCTTGCATAAATTTAACTCCAGGGCTGTAATTTTCCTGACAGATTACGCGTAGATAACAATTCTCGCAACGGAAGGCGACCTGGGTCATGCTGAAGCGAGACACCAGGAGACATGCGGCGAAAGCTATGCTAAAACAGTCTGGATGCTACAGTAATACATTGATGTACTGCATGTATGCAGAGGAGTTCACATTACAGGCTGCAGAACACTTTCAGCCGGATTCCCAGGTATAGGGATTCAATACGATTGCATGCCCGGATGCCGTGTAGTGTCGGCACCCGGAGATAGCTTATAACAGAGGATAACCGCGCATGGTGCTTGGCAAACCGCAAACAGACCCTACCCTTGAATGGTTCTTGTCTCATTGCCACATTCATAAGTACCCATCAAAGAGCACGCTGATCCACCAGGGTGAAAAAGCAGAAACGTTGTACTACATCGTTAAGGGCTCCGTGGCTGTACTCATCAAGGATGAAGAAGGTAAAGAGATGATCCTCTCTTACCTCAACCAGGGCGATTTCATCGGTGAATTAGGCCTGTTTGAAGAAGGTCAGGAGCGTAGCGCCTGGGTACGTGCGAAAACCGCATGTGAAGTGGCCGAAATCTCCTACAAAAAATTCCGTCAGCTGATCCAGGTTAACCCGGATATCCTGATGCGTCTCTCTTCGCAGATGGCGCGCCGTCTGCAGGTTACGTCGGAAAAAGTGGGCAACCTCGCTTTCCTCGACGTGACTGGTCGTATCGCCCAGACGCTGCTGAACCTGGCAAAACAGCCGGATGCGATGACCCACCCGGACGGTATGCAAATTAAAATTACCCGCCAGGAAATCGGTCAGATTGTCGGATGCTCTCGCGAAACCGTTGGCCGCATCCTGAAAATGCTGGAAGATCAAAACCTGATCTCGGCACACGGTAAAACTATCGTCGTCTACGGTACCCGTTAAGTCGGTAAAACGGCGTATTGCCTGACAATACGCCGTTTTTGTTTTTCCCTCATGTGGCGCAGGCTGATTTACCACCCGGAAGTCAACTATGCACTGCGGCAAACGCTGGTGTTGTGTCTGCCGGTTGCGATAGGGCTTCTGTTCGGTCATCTACAGCAGGGTCTGCTGTTTTCTCTTGTTCCCGCCTGCTGCAACGTTGCCGGGCTGGATACACCGCATAAGCGTTTCTTTAAACGCCTGATTATCGGCGGCTGCCTGTTTGCCGGCAGTAGCCTGATCGTTCAACTCCTTCTGCAGCGAGAAATACCTTTGCCGCTGATCCTCACGGGTCTGGCGCTCATCCTCGGCGTCACGGCCGAAATCAGCTCGCTGCACGCAAGGCTGCTGCCCGCCTCGCTTATCGCGGCTATATTTACGCTCAGTCTCGCGGGCAACATGCCGATTTGGGAGCCGCTGCTGATCTACGCGCTCGGGACGTTATGGTATGGCGTTTTTAACTGGATCTGGTTCTGGCTATGGCGCGAACAGCCGCTGCGCGAATCCTTAAGTCTGCTGTATCGCGAGCTGGCCAATTATTGCGAGGCCAAATACAGTCTGCTTACCCAGCATACGGACCCCTCAACATCGTTGCCGCCGCTGCTTAATCGACAGCAAAAGGTGGTAGATCTGATAACCCAGTGCTATCAGCAGATGCATATGCTGGCAGCCAATCAGCGCAGCGATCATAAACGCCTGCTGCGCGCATTCCAGGTTGGACTGGACCTGCAGGAGCATATTTCCGTCAGCCTTCATCAGCCGGAAGAGGTGCAAAAACTGGTGGAGCGCAGCCATGCGGAAGCGGTGATTCGCTGGAACGCGCAAACCGTTGCCGCCCGCCTGCGGGTGCTGGCGGACGATCTCCTTTACCACCGTTATCCTCAGCGCTTTCAGATGGATAAACAGATCGGTGCGCTGGAAAAAATCGCCTGGCAGCATTCCGATAACCCGGTCGGGCAGTTTTGCGCCTGGCATTTCAGCCGTATTGCCCGGGTTCTGCGCACCCAGCGGCCGCTGTACGCGCGTAACCTGATGGCGGATAAAACCCGTCGCCTGCCGCTGCTGCCTGCCCTGAAAAACTATCTGTCGCTTAAGTCGCCGGCCTTACGAAATGCGGCGCGTATCAGCGTGATGCTGAGCGTCGCCAGCCTGATGGGCAGCGCGCTGAACCTGCCAAAACCCTACTGGATCCTGATGACGGTTCTGTTCGTGACGCAAAACGGCTACGGCGCCACCCGAGTACGCATCGTCCACCGGGCTGCAGGAACCATTGCCGGGCTGGTCATTGCCGGACTGACGCTGCACTTTCACGTCCCTGAAGGCTATACGCTGACCGCGATGCTCTTTATCACGCTGTTAAGCTATCTGATTATCCGCAAGAACTACGGCTGGGCGATGGTCGGATTTACGGTAACGGCAGTGTATACCCTGCAGCTACTCACCCTGAACGGCGAACAGTTTATCGTTGCCAGGCTGATTGATACGCTGATTGGCTGCCTGATCGCCTTCGGGGGTATGGTCTGGCTATGGCCGCAATGGCAAAGCGGCCTGCTGCGCAAAAATGCCCACGATGCGCTGGAAGCCGATCAGGATGCTATCAGGCTGATCCTCAGCGACGACCATCAGGCCCCGGCGCTGGCCTATCAGCGAATGCGCGTCAACCAGGCGCATAACGCGCTGTTTAACTCGCTGAATCAGGCAATGCAGGAACCCGGTTTTAACTCGCACTATCTGGAAGATATGAAGCTGTGGGTTACCCACAGCCAGTTTATTGTCGAGCATATCAACGCCATGACCACCCTGGCGCGCGAGCACAATATGCTCACGCCAGATCTGGCGCAACGTTATCTGGAGTCCTGCGAGATTGCGCTCCAGCGCTGCCAGCAGCGGCTGGATTCCGATGGGCCGGGCAGCGCAGGGGATGTGAATATCATGGAGGCGCAGGATGCGGAGGTTCCTCGCGGCCCGCTCAGTACAATGGAGCAGCATCTGCAGCGCATCCTCGGGCATCTGAACACCATGCACACGATTTCATCGGTGGCATGGCGTCAGCGTCCGCATCATGGCATCTGGCTGCGCGCCACTAAGCGCTGAGCACCCGCTCAACAGCCTGGGCAAAGCGCGTCATGCCTTCAGCAATATCGCTATCATCAATCACCAGCGACGGTACAAAGCGCATCACGTCCGGTCCGGCATTGAGCACCATGACACCAGCCTCTGCGGCGGCGTAGAGGAAATCGCGCGCCTTCCCGTGATACTGCGGCTTAAGCTCGGCGCCGATAAGCAGCCCCATGCCGCGGATATCGCTGAACAGATCGAACCGCGCGTCAATTTGCTGAAGGTGCTCAACAAACAGCTCGCGCTTCGCGGTGACGCCGTCCAGCACTTCCGGTGTGTTAATCAGATCGAACGCCGCTCCGCCCACCGCGCAGGCCAGTGGGTTACCGCCGTAGGTCGATCCATGAGAACCGGCGTGGAACGCGCTGGCGATGTCATGGGTGGTCAGCATCGCGCTGATTGGGAAACCGCCGCCCAGCGCCTTGGCGCTGGTCAGAATATCCGGCGTCACGCCATAGTGCATATAAGCAAACAGCGAGCCCGTGCGCCCCATACCGCACTGAACTTCATCAAAGACCAGCAAAGCCTGATGCTGGTCGCACAGATCGCGCAAGCCTTGCAGAAATTCCGGCGTCGCTGCGGTCACGCCGCCTTCTCCCTGAATCGGCTCGACCACCACCGCGCAGGTATGATCGTCCATCACGGCTTTCACCGCGTGTAAATCGTTAAACGGCACGTGAACGATATCGGCCGGTTTAGGCCCAAAACCATCGGAATATTTCGGCTGCCCGCCAACGGAGACGGTAAACAGCGATCGACCGTGGAATGCGTTATGGAAGGCAATAATTTTGGTTTTGTACGGACTATGGCGAGTGACGGTATAGTGGCGCGCCAGCTTAAAAGCCGTTTCGTTGGCTTCGGTTCCGGAGTTCATAAACACGACGCGATCGGCGAACGTCGCATCAACCAGCTTACGCCCCAGGCGCAGGGCCGGTTCGTTGGTAAAAACGTTGCTGGTATGCCACAGCTTTTCACCCTGTTCATGGAGTGCCGCCACCAGCGCCGGATGGCAATGTCCGAGCGCAGTCACGGCAATACCCCCGGCGAAATCAACGTACTCTTTCCCCTGCTGATCCCATACCCGGCTTCCTTTGCCCTTCACCGGAATAAATTCCGCCGGTGCATAAATTGGCAAAATAACCTCATCGAATGTCGCGCGGGTGATCGCCGGTTGTTCAGTTGCCATGTCGTGCCCATCCCTCTTCGTTATGCGATAGTGATTATGATAATCTAATCACAAAATATGCATAAAAAATCAACCCATGGCAACTACAAATCACCGATTGAAGAAGTTTGCCAGCAGCTGGTGGCCCTGTTCGCTGAGAATGCTCTCCGGATGAAATTGCACGCCCTCAAGGTCGAATTCGCGGTGGCGAATGCCCATGATCTCACCCTCCTCGCTGCGAGCGGTCACCTCAAAGCATTCAGGCAGCGTTAGCGGGTCAATCAGCAGGGAGTGGTAGCGGGTCACGGTTAGCGGATTATTGAGGCCACGAAATACCCCCTGGCCACGATGGCTAATGGGGGACGTTTTCCCGTGCATGACTTTGGCCGCCCGCACGATCGCGGCGCCGAAAACCTGGGCTATCGCCTGGTGGCCCAGGCAAACGCCTAAGATTGGCGTCTTGCCGGAGAAGTGGCGAATAACCGCCAGCGAAATCCCGGACTCATTCGGCGTGCAGGGCCCCGGCGAAATAACGATTTTCGCGGGCGCCAGCGCAACAATTTCCGCTAACGTCAGCTCGTCATTACGCCTGACCTGCACTTCTGCCCCAAGTTCGCAGAAATACTGGTACAGATTCCAGGTAAAAGAATCGTAGTTATCGATAAGCAGGATCATAGCGGCTCCGGGAACAAAGAACCGCGCTATTCTACTCAGTTTCCGCAGCTTCGCTTACCACTTTACGAAATATCGTCTGCAGTGGAGAAAGGTCGCCCATTGCGCCACTCTGGTTGGCCTGGTTCCATACATCGACGGCAATATCACGCCAGTCCAGCGTATAGCCAGCATGAATAGCCAGTTGTTCAAAGAAAATGCGTTGCGCCAGGCCGTTGCCGATTCGGAAAGGATGCAGGACGTTAATTTCGCAGTAGTAATGAGCGAGACGTTCAATGAATTTATCCTGAGCAAGCCCCACCAGATAGCCTTCCTCTTCCAGGGCCTGAAAGAGCGTGTTCCCCTCTTTTTCGATATAGGCGAAATGGCAGAAACGGGTGTCGCCCTGATAGATATCCACTTCACGCAGTTGTCCCGCCCAGTCGAAAATATCCTGATAGAGCTGGCGATGAATCGCGCAGAGATGAGGCAAGCCGCGCACCAGTGGCCCGAGTTCGATGGTTGCCGTGCGTAGCGCGGTCAGCTCCCACGCCGCCTGCTCAAGGCGCTGTGCCTGGCGGATACCTAAGCGGTTACGCATGACCTGCAGACCGGAGTAAAGATAAGGATCCCGGCCCTCACCAAATTTATCGCTCATAGTGGCTCCTTAACGCCGCAATACGCGCCAGGGCTTCTTCGGGAGTAAGGTTGATTAGCGGAATATCGACGCCCTCCAGCCGCCGGCTGGCCTGAAAATTCACGTTGCGTCGATCCTCCCAGAGTCGGGATTTCTGTTTTTCGGTGAGCTTTTTCATTTAACACCTCCCTGACATGTCCGCAGTAGCCACAAGTATAAGCGGCAAAAAGCGATTTCGCAGGGAAGCGGGGAATGCGCGGGTGAGCGTTACCCGCGCAATTAAGATTACGGCAGTACTTTTGCGGAAAGAATAACGATAGGTTTGGACGGAACATTTTGATACGGCCCAACGTTGTGAGTCGGCACCTGAGAAATTTTATCCGCGACGTCCATGCCTTTGACTACTTTACCAAACACCGCATAGCCGAAATCACGCTGGCCATGATCGAGGAAGGCGTTATCCGCAATATTGATAAAGAACTGGCTGGTGGCGCTGTCCTGATCGGCAGTACGCGCCATGGCGATGGTGCCGCGCATGTTGCGCAGACCGTTGTCGGCTTCATTTTTAATCGGCGGATTAGGCTGTTTCTGCTGCATCTGTTCGTTAAAGCCGCCGCCCTGCACCATAAAGCCCGGGATCACACGGTGAAAAGTGGTGTTGTTATAAAAACCGCTGTTCACGTACTTGAGGAAGTTATCAACCGAGATGGGCGCTTTCTGGCTATTCAGCTCAAGCTCAATATTGCCCGCAGACGTGGTCAGCAACACATGAGGATCCCCCTTTGCCGCCATGGCCGGGGAAAATGCTGAAATGGCGAAAACGGCAGCCACCGCCGCGAGAGTTGATTTGAGCATGGAAATTCCTTAACGGAGCAGAATAAAAACCGAGTGCTTTGATTCTAAAGAGCCTTTGCATCCTGGGCTAGCCTTTTACCTAATTTTACTTAGCTGAAACACTTGTAACGATGGGCCAGGCGCTCCGCCAAATAATCAAATGTGATACAAGTCACACTAACAATTGCAAAAAACTATAAATTTCAGAATAAACGTTTGCTTGAATCACGCTAACGCATAAAATCTGTCCGCCCGGCGCAGAGTCAACGCGCTTTACATTTCTATTCACAGGCCTGTCATGACTAACAGCAATCGTATCAAGCTCACATGGATCAGCTTCTTCTCCTACGCCCTGACCGGCGCGTTGGTGATTGTCACCGGGATGGTGATGGGAAACATCGCAGATTATTTTCATCTGCCCGTCTCCAGCATGAGCAACACCTTTACCTTTCTTAATGCCGGTATCCTGATCTCTATCTTCCTGAACGCTTGGCTGATGGAAATTGTTCCGCTGAAAACGCAACTGCGCTTTGGCTTTATCCTGATGATTCTGGCCGTCGCCGGTTTGATGTTCAGCCATAGCCTGGCGCTGTTTTCCGCCTCGATGTTCGTGCTTGGGCTGGTCAGCGGGATCACCATGTCGATTGGTACCTTCTTGATTACCCATATGTACGAAGGTCGTCAGCGCGGCGCGCGGCTGCTGTTCACCGACTCCTTCTTCAGCATGGCGGGGATGATCTTCCCGATGCTGGCCGCCTATCTGCTGGCGCGCAGCATCGAATGGTACTGGGTTTATGCCTGCATCGGCCTGGTCTACGTCGCTATTTTCATTCTGACCTTCGGCTGTGAATTCCCGGTCCTGGGCAAAAAAGCCTTGCAGGATAGCCAGCCGGTCGTGAAAGAAAAATGGGGTATCGGCGTGCTGTTTCTCTCCATCGCCGCCCTGTGCTACATCCTCGGCCAGTTGGGTTTCATCTCCTGGGTACCGGAATACGCCAAAGGCCTGGGCATGAGCCTTGGCGATGCGGGTAAGCTGGTAAGCGATTTCTGGATGTCGTACATGATCGGCATGTGGTCATTCAGCTTCATCCTGCGCTTCTTTGACCTGCAGCGTATTCTGACCGTGCTGGCGGGCGTGGCGACGGTGCTGATGTATCTGTTTATTAACGGTTCGCCGGAGCATATGCCGTGGTTTATTCTCACCCTCGGCTTCTTCTCCAGCGCCATCTATACGTCGATCATCACCCTGGGGTCACTGCAAACTAAAGTGTCGTCGCCGAAGCTGGTGAACTTCATTCTGACCTGCGGCACCGTGGGTACCATGCTGACTTTCGTCGTTACCGGCCCTATCGTTGCCGCCAGCGGACCGCTGGCAGCGCTGCATACCGCTAACGGCCTCTATGCCGTGGTCTTTGTGATGTGTCTGATCCTCGGCTTCGTCTCCCGCCACCGCCAGAACAACGCGGCAGCGGAATCGCACTAAGCCTCAGGCCCCTTTGTTCCGGCAAAGGGGCTATTTCGGGTAAAGAACAGCTCCTCCCCGCCCCGATCCATCTGTACCCAGGTTTGCGCCAGCTGCGTGGTAGCGATAACTCTCCCCTGGCGAATGGACCAACGAACCGGAACCTGACAACGCACAGCCTCAAACCCGTTTTCCGCAGGGAGAATCACCAGATTCGCCGTGTTCCCCGTCGCAATACCGTAATCGCTCAGGCCAAACGTTCGCGCGCTATTTTCCGTCACCAGCTTGAGTCCATCGTTAATCTGCTGATAGCCCATCATCTGACAAACGTGCAGCCCCATGTGCAGCACCTGCAGCATGTTGCCGGTTCCCAGCGGATACCAGGGATCAAAGACATCGTCATGGCCAAAGCAGACGTTAATGCCCGCCGCCATCAGCTCCTTCACGCGCGTGATGCCGCGGCGTTTCGGATAGTCGTCAAACCGTCCCTGAAGGTGAATATTGACCAGCGGGTTAGCCACGAAGTTAATGCCGGACAGTTTCAGCAAACGAAAAAGACGTGATGTATAAGCGCCATTGTAGGAGTGCATCGCGGTGGTATGGCTGGCGGTCACTCTCGGCCCAATCCCCTCTTTTAACGCCAGGGCCGCCACGGTCTCAACGAATCGCGACTGTTCATCATCGATTTCATCACAGTGGATATCTAAAGGCCGCTGATACTTTTTCGCCAGACGAAAAGCGATGTGCAGGGACTCCACGCCATATTCGCGAGTGAATTCAAAATGCGGGATGGCGCCCACCACATCGGCGCCCAGCCGCAGGGCTTCTTCCAGCAGAGCCTCACCATTGGGATAGGATAAAATCCCCTCTTGTGGGAAGGCGACAATCTGCAAATCTACCCACGGCGCGACTTCCTGCTTCACCTCCAGCATGGCTTTGAGCGCGGTCAGCGTCGGATCGGAAACGTCGACGTGGGTGCGCACAAACTGAATACCGTTGGCAATTTGCCATTTCAACGTCTTCCAGGCGCGGGCTTTCACGTCTTCATGGCTCAACAGCGCCTTACGCTCCGCCCATCGCTCAATCCCTTCAAACAGGGTACCGGACTGATTCCAGTTCGGCTCGCCGGCGGTCTGGGTCGTATCGAGGTGAATATGCGGTTCAATAAAAGGGGGGATGGCCAGCCCGCCGCGCGCATTCAGCACTTCAAAATTCTCTTTGCGCGCCTCCCCCATAGGGGTGATATCCCCGAAGCGCCCCTTGTCTATCGCTATCTGCCATAACCCTTCGCGATCGGGCAGACGAACGTTCTCAATTAACCAAAGCGGCGCTGCTGTCATATCGATGACTCCCGTAATTGTTGCTGAAATTTTACTCAACCCGCCGTGGGTATCCGTTGCTAATTTTGTACATAAAAAAAGCAAAAAGGAAAAGCCAGCGTTTTCCGTCACTTATAAAAATACTGACAAATCATAAACATACCACTTAAGTAGTAGGTAAAGGTGTAATTGATTTGCATCAATAAGTGTCGCGGCTGAATCGTTAAGGTAGGCGGTAATATAAAAGAAATCGAGGCAAAAATGAGCAAAGTCAGACTCGCTATCATTGGTAATGGTATGGTCGGCCACCGCTTTATTGAGGACCTTCTTGATAAATCCGACGCCAGCCTGTTCGATATTACCGTCTTCTGTGAAGAACCCCGTATCGCCTACGATCGCGTACACCTCTCCTCCTACTTCTCTCACCATACCGCCGAAGAGCTCTCTTTGGTACGGGAAGGTTTCTACGAGAAGCACGGCGTTAAGGTACTGGTCGGTGAACGCGCCATTACCATCAACCGCCAGGAGAAGGTCATCCACTCCAGCGCGGGCCGTACCGTTTTCTATGACAAGCTGATTATGGCAACCGGCTCCTATCCGTGGATCCCGCCGATAAAAGGTTCTGAAACTCAGGACTGCTTTGTTTATCGCACTATTGAAGACCTGAACGCTATTGAAGCCTGCGCCCGTCGCAGCAAGCGCGGCGCCGTCGTCGGCGGCGGTCTGTTAGGCCTGGAAGCCGCTGGGGCGCTAAAAAACCTCGGCGTTGAAACCCACGTCATTGAATTCGCCCCTATGCTGATGGCGGAACAGCTGGATCAGATGGGTGGCGAACAGCTGCGCCGTAAGATTGAAAGCATGGGCGTGCGGGTGCACACCAGCAAAAATACCAAAGAGATTGTCCAGGAAGGACGCGAAGCGCGTAAAACCATGCGTTTTGCCGACGGCAGCGAGTTGGAAGTTGACTTCATCGTTTTCTCTACCGGTATCCGCCCGCGCGATAAGCTGGCCACCCAGTGCGGTCTGGAAGTCGCTCCACGCGGCGGCATTGTGATCAATGACGCCTGTCAGACTTCTGACCCGGATATCTACGCCATCGGGGAATGTGCCAGCTGGAATAACCGCGTTTATGGCCTGGTCGCCCCGGGCTATAAAATGGCCCAGGTTACCGTTGACCATATCCTGAAAACAGAAAACGCCTTTGAAGGCGCGGATCTGAGCGCCAAGCTAAAGCTGCTGGGCGTTGACGTCGGCGGGATTGGCGACGCTCACGGACGCACGCCAGGCGCGCGCAGCTACGTTTACCTCGACGAAAGCAAAGAGGTCTACAAACGCCTCATCGTGAGTGAAGATAATAAAACTCTGCTCGGTGCGGTGCTGGTGGGCGACACCAGCGATTACGGCAATCTGCTGCAGCTGGTGCTCAATGCGATCGAACTGCCGGAAAACCCGGACTCGCTGATCCTCCCGGCGCATGCGGGCAGCGGTAAGCCGTCAATTGGCGTGGATAAACTGCCGGACAGCGCACAAATTTGCTCCTGCTTTGACGTCACCAAAGGCGCATTGATTGCCGCTATTAATAAAGGCTGCCACACCGTGGCGGCGCTGAAAGCAGAAACCAAAGCCGGCACCGGCTGCGGCGGCTGTATCCCGCTTTTGACTCAGGTTCTCAACGCCGAACTGGCGAAACAGGGCATCGAAGTCAACAATAACCTGTGCGAGCACTTTGCGTACTCCCGTCAGGAACTGTTCCACCTCATCCGCGTGGAAGGCATCAAAACCTTTGAAGAGCTGCTGGCAAAACACGGTAAAGGCTACGGCTGTGAGGTTTGTAAACCGACCGTTGGCTCGCTGCTGGCCTCCTGCTGGAACGAATATATTCTGAAACCGCAGCACACCCCGCTGCAGGATACCAACGACAACTTCCTGGCCAATATCCAGAAAGACGGCACCTACTCCGTTATTCCCCGCTCTGCCGGCGGTGAAATCACCCCGGAAGGGCTGGTGGCGGTAGGCCGTATCGCTCGTGAATTTAACCTGTATACCAAGATCACCGGTTCCCAGCGTATCGGCCTGTTTGGCGCACAAAAAGACGATCTACCGGAAATCTGGCGTCAGTTGATCGACGCGGGCTTCGAAACCGGTCACGCATACGCTAAGGCGCTGCGAATGGCGAAAACCTGCGTAGGCAGCACCTGGTGCCGCTACGGCGTGGGCGATAGCGTCGGCTTCGGCGTAGAGCTGGAAAACCGCTACAAAGGCATCCGTACGCCGCACAAAATGAAGTTTGGCGTCTCCGGCTGTACCCGCGAATGCGCGGAAGCTCAGGGTAAAGACGTCGGCATCATCGCCACGGAGAAAGGCTGGAACCTTTACGTCTGCGGTAACGGCGGTATGAAACCCCGCCACGCGGATCTGCTGGCAGCGGATCTGGATCGCGAAACGTTAATGAAATATCTCGACCGCTTCATGATGTTCTATATCCGTACCGCCGACAAACTGACCCGTACCGCACCGTGGTTAGATAACCTGGAAGGCGGCATCGATTATCTGAAGTCGGTCATCATCGACGACAAGCTGGGACTGAACGAGCATCTGGAAGAAGAGATGGCTCGCCTGCGTGCAGCGGTAGTCTGCGAGTGGACAGAAACCGTTAACTCGCCAGCGGCCCAGGTACGCTTCAAACACTTTATCAACAGCGACAAGCGCGACCCTAACGTCCAGGTCGTGCCTGAGCGTGAGCAACATCGCCCGGCCACGCTGTACGAACGTATCCCGGTAACTCTGGTGGAGGAAAACGCATGAGCCAGTGGAAAAATATCTGCAAACTCGATGACATCCTGCCGGAAACCGGCGTCTGCGCGCTGTTAGGCGATAAACAAGTGGCGATTTTCCGCCCGTATCACGGTGACCAGGTGTTTGCGATTAGCAATATCGATCCGTTCTTCGAGTCCAGCGTCCTCTCTCGCGGCCTGATCGCCGAGCATCAGGGCGAGCTGTGGGTGGCCAGCCCGCTGAAAAAGCAGCGCTTCCGCCTGCGTGACGGCCTGTGTATGGAAGATGAAAGCCATTCGGTAGCGCACTATGAAGCCCGAGTGAAAGACGGCATCGTGCAGTTACGTGGTTAAGCAATTTAAGGGAGGCGCAACGCCTCCCTTTTTTTTAAATTTTTTACCTTCAATTGATGACACAACATCATCTGTGCTGCGTCGCGAAGGCTGCCAACCAGGAAGCAGCGCAAAGGATGAGGTGTTAAAGGAAATCCTATGTTTACGGACACAATAAACAAGTGCGCGGCCAACGCCGCCCGCATTGCGCGCCTTTCGGCCAATAATCCAATCAGCTTCTGGGTCAGCTCAATGATGGCGGGAGCCTATGTCGGCCTCGGCATCATTCTTATTTTTACCCTCGGCAACCTGCTCGATCCTGCGGTCCGCCCGCTGGTGATGGGCGCCACCTTTGGCATTGCGTTAACGCTGGTGATTATCGCCGGCTCTGAACTGTTCACCGGCCACACCATGTTCCTTACGCTGGGCGTGAAAGCGGGCACCATCAGCCGGAGTCAGATGTGGGCGATTCTGCCCCAGACCTGGATGGGTAATCTGCTGGGTTCGGTTTTCGTGGCGCTGCTGTATTGCTGGGGTAGCGGCAGCCTGCTGCCGGTCGATAGCAGCCTCGTGCATACCGTCGCGCTGGCAAAAACCAGCCAATCCGCGATGGCGCTCTTTTTCAAAGGCGCGCTGTGTAACTGGCTGGTGTGTCTGGCGATCTGGATGGCGATTCGTACCGAGGGCGCGGCCAAATTTATCGCCATCTGGTGGTGTCTACTGGCGTTTATCGCGTCCGGCTATGAGCACTCCGTCGCCAACATGACGCTTTTTGCCCTCTCCTGGTTTGGCCATCACAGCGATGCGTATACCCTTGCGGGAATAGGTCACAATTTGTTATGGGTAACACTCGGCAATACTTTGTCCGGTGTCGTATTTATGGGATTGGGTTATTGGTATGCTACGCCGAAATCGGAGCGCCCCGCCCCGGAAAAAACTAACGAGACTGAGAGTCTGGCTCAGTAGGCGTAATCGGTGAAGGCAGGTTGAACGCGGACAGCGCGAAACAACCGGAACGCACACGTAGTACGTGAGGATGATTCGCTACGCTCACCCTTCGGGCCGCCCTAAAGGGCGTTCAAAACTCGATGAATTTTGTGTGAGCACTGCCCAGGTTCAACCTGACAAATAAAATAGCCTGATAGCCAGATTCTAAGGCTGCTGCCAATAATTAAGAGGGAATGTCGTGGACCATTTGCCTATATTTTGCCAATTACGCGATCGTGACTGTTTGTTAGTCGGCGGCGGCGATGTGGCTGAACGTAAAGCTCGCCTGTTACTGGACGCTGGCGCCAGATTGACGGTTAATGCCCTGGATTTTGTGCCGCAATTCCAGGTATGGGCCGATGCAAACATGCTAACCCTGGTCCAGGGCGAGTTTAATCCTGCGCTGCTGGATAACTGCTGGCTGGCCATCGCTGCTACCGATAACGAAGCGGTTAATCAACAGGTCAGCGAATCAGCGGAAGAAAGGCGAATATTTTGCAACGTGGTCGATGCGCCTCAGCAAGCCAGCTTTATTATGCCGTCGATTATCGACCGTTCACCGCTGATGGTTGCCGTCTCTTCTGGCGGCACCTCGCCGGTGCTGGCGCGCCTGCTGCGCGAAAAGCTGGAGTCGGTTCTGCCATTACATTTGGGCCAGTTGGCCCACTATGCAGGTCAGCTGCGTTCAAGGGTGAAGAAGCAGTTTGCCACCGTCGGCGAGCGCCGACGCTTCTGGGAGAAGCTGTTTGTTAACGACAGGCTGGCGCAGTCGCTGGCCAACGAGGACCGCCAGGCCGTCGCGGACGCTACGGAGCAGCTGCTGACCGAGCCGCTGGACCATCGCGGCGAAGTAGTGCTGGTAGGCGCAGGTCCTGGCGACGCCGGACTGCTGACCCTCAAAGGCCTTCAGCAAATACAGCAGGCCGATGTAGTGGTTTATGACCGCCTGGTCTCCGACGACATCATGAATCTGGTGCGCCGCGATGCCGATCGGGTCTTCGTGGGAAAACGCTCGGGCTACCACTGCGTACCGCAGGAAGAGATTAACCAGATTCTGCTGCGCGAAGCCCAGGGTGGAAAACGCGTTGTTCGCCTGAAAGGTGGCGATCCGTTTATCTTTGGTCGCGGCGGCGAAGAGCTGGAAACTTTGTGTCATGCGGGTATTCCTTTCTCGGTAGTACCGGGAATTACCGCGGCCTCTGGCTGTTCCGCCTACTCCGGCATCCCCCTGACTCACCGGGATTTTGCCCAGGGCGTGCGCCTGGTCACCGGCCACCTTAAGACCGGCGGCGAACTGGACTGGGAAAACCTGGCGGTAGAGAAACAGACCCTGGTGTTCTACATGGGCCTGAACCAGGCTCCGGCGATCCGGGAAAAACTGATTGCCCACGGCATGGCGGCGGATATGCCCGCTGCCATCGTTGAGAACGGCACGGCGATAACCCAGAAGGTGGTCACCGGTACGTTAGAACAGCTGGATATTCTGGCGAAGCAAATGGCCAGCCCCGCGCTGATTATTGTCGGTCGCGTTGTCGGCCTGCGCGACAAGCTGAACTGGTTCTCAAATCACTAATCTTCCTGGCCCACTATTACCATTAATATTGGGCCATATTTTCTTTCAACATAATCTTGCCGCAAATATATTCCATAATATTTAAAAAGCAATTAAGTTAATTTAATCCTTGGAAATTTGACACCCAAAATAAAATCCTATTAAATCAAAAATAAGAAATGACTCAAAAGCCGTTTCTTATTAGCAATGGAAAGTCAAATATATTATATATCATACAACAGGGATTATCTTATGAAAAACATGCTCAGGTTCGCTGCATTAGCGGCAGTTCTCACGTCGCTCACTGCCTGCACCGGCCACATTGAAAACAAAAACAAAACATGCAGTTATGACTATCTCCTTCATCCTGCAATTTCTATTTCCAAGATGATAGGCGGCTGTGGACCCGCAGCAGATCAGAAATAAAATATCAGGTCGGATTATTCCGGCCTTTTTATATGCGGCCTAAAAACCAGTACAATTAAGAAAGTCATGATTGTGTATGAGCGATACGAATAATGACATTTCGGGCTCGCTGCTTTCCGGCCAATCAACGAGTGCTCCTCGCTAATAAATGCAGAGCGTTTACAGAACCACTGCATCATATGGCATCAGCGATTACCAATGAAAAAGCCGGATGTTTTGCACCCGGCTTTTATTGCTCAACCACCGTTAATCCATCAGGGTTTGGCGACGAAACCAATCGCTTCGTAAACCGCTTTCAGGGTCACGGAAGCGCGAGCGCTGGCTTTCTCTGCGCCCTCTTTCATGACCTGATTAAGGAAAGCTTCATCACCGCGGAATCGGTGATAGCGCTCCTGCAGTTCGGTCAGCATACCGGAAACGGCTTCTGCCACCTCGCCCTTCAGATGACCATACATTTTGCCTTCAAAATGCTGCTCCAGCTCTGGAATGCTCTGACCGGTAACCGCAGAGAGAATATCCAGCAGGTTGGAAACACCCGCTTTGTTCTGGATGTCGTAGCGAACAACCGGCGGCTCGTCGGAGTCGGTGACCGCGCGTTTGATCTTCTTCACTACCGATTTCGGGTCTTCCAGCAGGCCGATAACGTTGTTGCGGTTATCATCTGACTTGGACATCTTTTTGGTCGGCTCCAGCAGCGACATCACGCGCGCGCCGGATTTGGGAATAAACGGTTCCGGAACTTTAAACACGTCGCCGTAAATAGCGTTGAAACGCTGGGCGACATCGCGGCTCAGTTCCAGGTGCTGCTTCTGGTCTTCGCCAACCGGGACCTGGTTAGTCTGATACAGCAGAATGTCGGCAGCCATCAATACCGGATAGTCAAACAGACCGGCGTTAATGTTTTCCGCATAGCGCGATGACTTGTCTTTAAACTGGGTCATACGGCTCAGTTCGCCAAAATAGGTGTAGCAGTTCAGCGCCCAGCCCAGCTGCGCATGCTCAGGCACGTGGGACTGAACAAAAATGGTGCTTTTTTTCGGGTCGATACCGCACGCCAGATACAGCGCAAGCGTATCCAGCGTCGCCTTACGCAGCTGCTGCGGATCCTGACGGACGGTAATCGCGTGCTGGTCAACGATGCAGTAAATGCAGTGGTAATCGTCCTGCATGTTTACCCACTGACGCAGCGCACCCATATAGTTGCCAATGGTCAATTCACCTGAGGGCTGTGCGCCACTAAAAACGATGGGCTTGGTCATTTTTTATTCCTGATTTTCACTGTACGGTAGCCCGAAAGCGGGCAAGAGTTCATTAAATTGGTCAAAGATATAATCCGGCTCACTCAACGAAATCGGCTCGCCGTAGTTGTAGCCGTAGGTCAATCCGATAGAGCAGCAGCCGGCGGCCTTCGCGGCCTGAATATCATTGCGCGAGTCGCCAACGAACAGCAGCTCTGCGGGCGCCAGCCCCAGTTTCTCCGCGACCATCAGCAGCGGTTCCGGGTGCGGTTTTTTGTTTTTTACGTCATCGCCGCCGATAACAACGGTAAAATATTTGGCGATATCCAGCGACGACAGTATTGGCGCGACAAACGGCGTTGGCTTATTGGTCACCAGCGCCAGCGGCAGGCCTTTTGCGTGCAGCGCGCCCAGCGTATCGGCAACGGCAGGAAACAAAAAGCTCCCCTCTTCCGCCACTTCGCCATAGTAGCGATCGAACAACTTGCGCAAAATGGCCTGTTGCTCAGCCTGCGGGATATCATCATGATCGACGGAAGGTTTGCCCTGCGCCGCTCTGAGCGTCGCGCGCTCCTGACGAGCCCAGGTCAGGGCCCGCTGGATGAGTACGTCAGCGCCGTTACCAATCCAGGTCACGACTCGCTCTTCGCCCGCCATCGGGAGTTCCAGCGCATACAGGGCGTTATCAACGGCAGCGGTCAATCCCGGCGCGCTGTCCACCAGCGTTCCGTCGAGATCAAACGCCACACCGCGAATGTTGTGTAACTTATCCATGGCTAACCTTTGCTAATTCACTACGCATTTGTTCAACGACTTTTTTGTAGTCCGGCTGATCGAAAATAGCCGAGCCGGCAACAAACATATCCGCACCGGCAGCAGCAATCTCAGCGATGTTGCTCACTTTTACACCGCCATCCACTTCCAGACGGATGTCGTAGCCGGATTCATCAATGCGACGACGAACTTCACGCAGTTTATCCAGGGTATGCGGAATAAAGGACTGACCACCAAAGCCAGGGTTGACGGACATCAACAGAATGACATCCAGCTTATCCATCACGTAATCGAGGTAGCTCAGGGAGGTCGCCGGGTTAAATACCAGGCCGGCTTTACAGCCGTGCTCTTTGATAAGCTGCAGCGTACGGTCAACGTGTTCGGAAGCTTCCGGATGGAAAGTAATGATGCTGGCGCCCGCGGCGGCAAAATCAGGGATGATGCGGTCAACCGGCTTGACCATCAAATGCACATCAATCGGCGCGGTGATACCGTAATTTCGCAGTGATTTCAGCACCATCGGACCAATGGTCAGATTCGGCACGTAGTGGTTGTCCATCACGTCAAAGTGCACAACATCCGCACCCGCAGCCAACGCATTGGCGGTATCCTCGCCCAGACGGGCAAAATCAGCCGACAGAATCGAAGGGGCAATCAAATACTGCTTCATCCGCATCTCCTTGAAATTTATTTGGTCTTGGGCGGACGGTACAGAGCCAGAAGCTCGTCCACCTTCTTACGTGTACCACCGTTACTGCTGATGCTGCGTCGAACCTTCACAATATGCGTCTCAGCGGCGTTTTTATACCACTCCTGAGTGAGCGGCGTGCGATGGTTGGAAATCAGCACTGGAATACGCTTTTTCATCAGCGATTCCGCTTTTTTAGCCAGCAGCTCCTGCTGCTCCTGGCTAAAGCTATTCGTATGATAGGCCGTGAAGTTAGCCGTTGACGACAGCGGCGCATAGGGCGGATCGCAGTAAACAACGGAACGGTGATCTGCCCGCTTCATGCACTCTTCATAAGATTCACAATGAAACTCGGCATGCTGCGCCTTCTCCGCGAAATGATACAGTTCAGCTTCGGGAAAATAGGGCTTTTTATAACGGCCAAAGGGCACGTTGAACTCCCCGCGCAGGTTGTAGCGACACAGACCATTGTAGCCATGACGGTTCAGATACAGGAACAGCACCGCGCGGCGCAGCGGCTCCTGGCTCTGGTTAAACTCGTCGCGAAACAGATAATACTGTTCAGCAACGTTGTTCTCAGGCGTAAACATCTCTCGCGCCGCCGCAACGTACTCATCGGTTTGCAGTTTGACGATGTTATACAGATCGATCAAATCACTATTGATATCAGCGAGGATATAACGAGAAAAGTCGGTATTAAGAAATACCGACCCGGCGCCCACGAAAGGCTCAATCAAGCAGTCGCCCTGCGGCAAGTGCTTTTTAATATCATCAAGCAGGGGGTATTTGCCCCCTGCCCATTTCAGAAAAGCGCGATTCTTTTTCATGCTGCCTAACTAATTACACATTCTCCGGCTGTGGAGAAAGCTCCGACAGCATCCAGCGCTTCAGACTACACTGCGGCATTATTTCAGGTCAGACTGAACCTGATGCAGCGGTTTTGCCCACGGATTTTTCGCCTGTACATCTGCTGGCAGCGTAGCAACGGCACGTTTCGCTTCATCTTTTGAAGCGTAAATACCGCTCACCAGCACATACCAGGGCTGACCGTTACGCGTAGTCTCGTAGACAACATATTTCTCCAGCTTCTCTTTCTTCGCCCAACTATTGAGGTTGTTGTAGTTAGAAGAGCTGCTGAGCTGCAGCGTATAGTGGCCGGACGGCGCAGACTTCATCGAACCAACATCGCCAGCGCTTTTACCCGTAGTCGCCGCTGCAGCTGCCGGAGCGGCAGCTGCAGTCGCAGCCGGAGCAGTAGTTGCTGTCGCGGTGGTCGCCGCAGGAGCGGTAGTCGCAGCCGGTTTAGCCTGTGCGGTAGCGGTAGGCTTAGTGGTCGGCTGAGTTTTTGCCGGGGTCGTAGCGGCGACGCTTTCTGTACGCTTAGGCTGAACCGGAACCTGTTTCGGCTGCGTCGGCGCTTTCGCCGTGGCCTGCGGTTTTGGTTCGATAACCGTATGCTTACGCTCAGCCGGACGCGGCGCTGCCGCCGTCTGACGCTCGGTAGTGGCCTGACGCGGGGCGGCGCCATTGCGCAGCGGCGCAACGGTAGCAGGTTCTGTAGGCAGAGTAGAGTTGGCTACCGCGCTATCAATTTGCCCCTGCTGCTGGGTCAGCGCGTTATTCAGATCACCCTGAACCTCAACGCGCTGCTGCCCTTGTGGTTCAGCCGTCGTCTGCCCTTGAGTCGGGTTAGACGCGATGGGCGGCAGAGAGACATCCTGCGATTGCGCGTTGTTTGCCGCAGAGGAGTCCTGGGCCGCTGGCTGGGTATTATTGTCCTGATCTCCGGACAAGTTGATGCTCTTCTCGCCGGAAGCGGTTTGCTCGTTGGATGAGGATGGTGATTTCAGCGCGGAACCAACGCCAACGATCAGCAGCAGCAGAACGAGGATGCCTACGCCCATCATGATGTACTGACGGGAGGCCGGTTTTGCCGGCGCTTTCTTACGCTTACGCGGACGACGCTCAACCTGACGCTCTTCGTCATCGCCTTCGTCAGACTCTACTTCTTCTTCGTACTCTTCATACTGCTCTTCATCGCGCTCACGGCGTGCTTTGCTGCCGCGCGTCGGGCGACCATCGTCAGCATCATCAAGATCGACATCATCAAAATTGATTTGCGGATCGGCATCACGCTCTGAAGACTGACGAGAACGACCAGTACGACGATCGCTGCGATCGGCTTTCATATCGTCTTCTGGTTTTAATTCATCCATTTAACACCCCACTAAAAGGCTTATGCTCACGACTATTGCATGTCACCCGAAATGATAACGCCGCGCGAACGCGGCCAGACCTTCTTATTGTTGCGCCTGCTGAGTATCAGCAATCGCGCCAAGAACAACATCATGCGGTACTCCGCCGCGTATCTCGCTCTTCCCTATCGCGAGGGGTAGCACCAGCCGCATCTCGCCTGCCAGTACTTTTTTATCACGCATCATGTGGGGCAAATACGCGTCAGCTGTCATCTCCTGCGGCCCGCACACCGGCAGGCCTGCACGTTGCAGCAGATGGATAATTCGCTGCGTATCCTGCGGATTAAACCGCCCCAAACGCTCGGACGCATGCGCCGCCATCACCATGCCGGCAGCGACCGCTTCACCATGTAACCAATTACCGTAGCCCATTTCAGCTTCGATAGCATGACCAAAAGTATGGCCAAGATTGAGTAAAGCACGTAACCCGGTTTCGCGCTCGTCGGCGGCGACAACTTCCGCTTTCAGCTCACAACAGCGACGGATACAGTACGCCATCGCTTTTTCATCCAGCGCCATCAGTGCATCAATATTATTTTCCAGCCAGTCGAAAAATTCGCCGTCAAGAATCACGCCGTACTTGATCACTTCAGCCAGACCGGAAGAGAGCTCACGCTTCGGCAGCGTTTTAAGACAGTTAAGATCGACAACAACGGAAACTGGCTGCCAGAAGGCGCCAATCATGTTTTTACCGAGAGGGTGGTTGACGGCCGTTTTGCCGCCCACCGAAGAGTCCACCTGCGACAGCAGAGTGGTAGGAACCTGAATAAAGCGCACGCCACGCTGGTAGCTGGCGGCGGCAAATCCGGTTAAATCACCGATCACCCCACCGCCGAGCGCCACTAGCGTCGTGTCGCGGCCGTGTGGTTTTTGCAATAGCGCGGTAAAAACAGTATCCATCACCGCCAGGCTTTTAAACTGCTCGCCGTCGGGAAGAATCACGCTATCGACTTTTACTCCCGCTTGCTCAAGTACGGAGCGTACGGTATCCAGATAAAGCGGCGCCAGCGTTTCATTGGTGACCAGCATAACCTGATCGCCTGATTTCAGTGGCAGGAAGGAAGCTGGATCGTTAAACAAACCAGCCGCGATGGTAATCGGGTAACTACGTTCCCCGAGGGTTACAGTAAGCCTCTCCATAACGCGACGTCCACCTCAGTTGCTTTTACTCTGACGCACTTTATTAAGCCAGAATCAATTGCTTTCCAGCATATGAATAATCTGGTTTGCTACCACTTTCGCGCTTTGATCGTCAGTGCGGATAGTGACATCAGCAATCTCTTCGTACAGTGGATTGCGCTCATCTGCCAACGCTTCCAGAACTTCGCGAGGCGGCGCATCAACTTGTAACAAAGGACGCTTTTTATCGCGCTGCGTACGGGCAAGCTGCTTTTCGATAGTTGTTTCCAGGTACACCACCACGCCGCGGGCGGAGAGACGGTTACGCGTTTCACGGGATTTTACAGAGCCACCGCCGGTTGCCAGCACGATTCCCTGTTTTTCCGTCAACTCATTGATGATTTTTTCTTCACGGTCGCGGAAGCCGTCTTCGCCTTCTACATCAAAGACCCAACCCACATCTGCGCCAGTGCGTTTCTCAATTTCTTGATCGGAATCGTAAAATTCCATGTTGAGCTGTTGGGCTAACTGGCGCCCAATAGTGCTTTTGCCGGCACCCATAGGCCCAACCAGAAAGATATTGCGTTTCTCTGCCATTTTTTCGGTACTACTAAGACTATTCGTTAATGGTAAACCCGCTTCGCAGACACCCAGCGCAGCAGGACATGAACTGAAACCTCATATGCAATAGAGCGAGAGTCAGACTAAAAATTATCTCAATACTCCGGCTGGTTTGGCAACAGAATAAATCACCGGACAAGAAAGGGAGGATTGATGTCGTACCCGACTCTCAAATCGGTACCCCTTGTATGCTAAATCCGTCCTCACGTCAAACACCTGAAACGTGTTTAGCATGAAAAACCCGCTTAATGCACTGCCAGAATACGTGGAGTGATGAAGACAACCAGTTCACGTCGTTCGTTATCCTTGCCGTCGCGGCGAAACAGTTGGCCAAACCAGGGGATGTCGCTAAGGAGAGGAATACCCTCGCGAGAAGTTTTATTTTTTTGCGCAAAGATACCGCCTAAAGCCAGGGTCTCGCCGCTTTTAACCTCTACCTGAGTTTCTATTTCTTGTTTATCAATAGCCAATACTTCGCCATTATCCTGTTTGAGCACCTGGCCCGGCGTATTTTCGCTAATTCTGAGTTTTAAACGTACGCGGTTTTGATGTAACACCGTCGGCGTTACCTCCATCCCCAGCACCGCCTCTTTAAACTCCACAGAGGTTGCGCCGCTTTCGCCGCTGGAGACCTGATAAGGTATCTCGCTTCCTTGCTTAATGCTGGCGGGCTGCATATGCGAAGCCAGCAGTCGAGGGCTGGCGATGATGTCTACCTGCTGCTTCCGCTCAAGCGCGGAGAGCTCCAGCTCCAGAAGCCGCCCGCTGATGCGGCCGATGTTAAACCCGGCCCTTGTACTGGCATCCCCTACCGCCAGGTTGCTGCTCAAGGTGGTTAATTTACCCGAGCCTGGCGGGCTGCTCGCTTCTGCCAGGCTCCATTTAACGCCCAGTTCCCGCAGGCTGGTTTCGCTCATTGAAACGATATGCGCCGCCAGCTCGACCTGACCTACGGGTACATCCATCTCCTGGGCCCATGCTTTTAACGCCGGAAGGTGCCGGGCATCATCTCGAATCAACAGACGGTTGGTTCGCTTATCGACCGTCAGATGTCCGCGAGCGCTCAGCAATTTTTCGCCGGCTTTAGCCAGATCCTCCGCATCAGCATAGCGAAGGGTCACGCTATGCCCCTGCAAAGGGAGATTCTGCAGACGCTTTGCTCTTTCCGCCTCAAGGTTCATCTGCTGCGCCTTTTGCCACGCCTGGGTGTGTACGTAGAGAACCGAACCTTGCTGGGTAAGGGTCAAACCGGCGCTGTCGATCACCGATCGCAACGCCTGCAGCCAGGGTACCTCATTCAGATGAAGAGATACCGAGCCGCTGACGTCAGGTGCGATCACGAGATTTTTTTGCTTTAGCTCCGCCAACGACTGGAGTACCTGAGCCACCGGGGCATCATCGATGACCAGCGACACGGGAAGATCCTTTTTTGCCGCGTCGCCCATCAGCGGCAGGAGCAGAAAAAGCAGGCTTATCCATCGCATCATTCTTTATTCCCTTTCGCAGCCAGACCCACTGTGCAGGTTCACACCCGGGGCCGGTTAATATGGTTATTTTCTCTGCCGTCAGCAGCGTCACCCGCCAGCCCGCGGGTAAAATCGTCTCCGTCCTCACCCGACGCCACTTCCCGGCGCTATCCTGCAAAATGCCAATAAGCGCCAGCGGGTCGCCGACAGCTCCGCCATAGCGCCACTGGCTAAGCTGCGCCGTCCGGCAGCGATCCACCGGGGGGCGGAACGGATCGCGTTCCACCGCCAGCAGCGGAAGTGGGAACAGCAGCCAGTACCACCATTTAAGGCGCATCTTCCGCCCCCAGATGCAAAGTCAACCGTAGAGCCTGTTTTTCCGGCTGCACAGAGAAAGCCGTAGCTCGCATCCCGCAGCGGGCAAGCCAGGAAAAGAGCGCAGGCACCGCTTGCCAGTCAGCCTCCAGCTGCATCTCGCCCCCACCGCCCATCGGCCGCCAGGCGATAAGCGCCGCCCCAGCCACCGGGGGCTCAATGGGAGAAAATGGCTGGGTCGCTGCGTCATCTATTCCGGCTGCACGTAGCGCGCTCACCAGCGGCAGCAGTTTTCGCCACTGCATCTGTATGCGCGGCGAGAGCTCCACTGGCGTTTCTGTCTGGGAAGGCAGCATGAGCCAGCGCCCGATTGCGGCAATCAGAACCAGCAGGAGAGGTATCGCTAACAGACTTTTACGCTCCGCCAGCAAGCGTTCAATGCTCCCCCGCATGTTCGTCCTCTCCAACCATGGAAAAGTGAAATAGCCAGCGCCCTTCGCTATCGCGGTGCGTTTCCCCTGCCTTTGCCGGAAGAAAACCGCTAATGTTTGCCAGCGCCTTTTCCAGCGCGGCTAACCCTTTAAGATTCAACGTTAGCCCGCTTAGCGACAGAGCGTTCTGGCGGTATTCCAGATGGGTTAACCAGGCATCTTCCGGCATACGCGCCGCTATCTCCTGCAGCCTTGGCTGCCACGCGGCGGTTTTTTCGCGCCGCAGGCGGCGCAGGCGCTGTTGATCCCTGTGCTGTAGCTGCTGACGCATGGTGCGCTCACGCTGCTGTAATGCGCTGTAAAGCTGGTTATCAGCGTTTAGCTTAACGGTTGCCAGCCAGTGAGCGGCCCGTTTGTTGAGCCGTGGGGCAAGCAGCGCCGCAAGCAGGATAAGCAGTAAACCGACGCTCACCAGGCCGCCTATGCGCAGGCGCTGTTTTCGCCGCGTTTCGCGCCAGGGAAGAAAGTTGACGATGTGGCTCATAGCTGGCGCGCTCCCAGCGCCAACCCCAGAGCAACGGTATAGCTGTCGCCACAGCTCGGCAGAGGCGGCTGCAGGCGATCGATGACGCTCCAGGCGTCAAAGCTCTGCCCGTCGCACGGCGCTGAAGTGCAGAGACGAAATGCTCCAGCGTTTACCCGGGAAACCATGTGGGGAAAAGAGGGAGCTTCGCTGCACAAACAATATCCCCAGTTCTCGGCGGTTGCCCAAAGCCAGCTCGCTTCGTCGCGCCACGCCAGCCCCTGCGTTTCAACCGGCAGCCAGGGGATAAAAGCGCTAAGCGCGCTGGCATCCGGGACAATCCCCACCACTCTTAACCTGAGGCGGGTTGCCAGCCGGCATAGCGCGTTGACGTCTAAGCGCTGCGCAGCGGTAACCCGCCAGCCATCGACCGCAGCAGATTGGGCATAATCGACGCACAGCGAAGAGGCGGGCATTTCCAGCTGCTGCGCCATGGCGCTGGTAATCCAGGTCGCCTGCTCGCTTTCTCTTAATGAAATCTGCGGACGCAGGAGCTGCTTCTGCAGCGTTCGCGCCGCCGGGAAGGCAATGCAGACTTGATGCTGCAAAGGCAGCTCCCGCCGCCAGCTTTGCAACTGGTGGGCCAGCGACTCAACGTCCACTACCATCCCCTGACGCACGGTGCCGGGCATTAATGGGATATTCCACCAGCGGCGCAGCGCCCAGCGTGAGCGCTCATGCAACAACGCGACAATAGCAATATGGTCCTGCTGAATATGCATTCCTATGCGCCAGTTTCTAAAAGCCATGCCTACGATCTCCTTATCACCCGATATGCTTCGCTATATCAATGCTCCAGGCTTGCCTTTATACTACTGCGCGTTTGTTTATAAACTGCCCAATGAAAACTAAATGAGAAATCTCCGGTGAAGTTCGTAAAGTATCTTTTTATCCTTGCAGTCTGTTGCGTACTGCTGGGAGCAGGCTCGATTTTTGGTCTCTATAAATATATAGAGCCGCAGCTCCCCGACGTCGCAACGCTGAAGGATGTGCGCCTGCAAATCCCGATGCAGGTCTATAGCGCGGATGGCGAGCTGATCGCGCAATATGGCGAAAAACGCCGTATTCCCGTCACGCTGCAGCAAATGCCGCCTGAGCTGATTAAAGCGTTTATCGCCACCGAAGATAGCCGTTTTTATGAGCATCATGGCGTTGACCCTGTCGGGATTTTCCGCGCCGCCAGCGTCGCGATGTTCTCCGGTCACGCCTCGCAGGGCGCCAGTACGATTACCCAACAGCTGGCGCGTAACTTCTTCCTGAGCCCCGAAAAAACGTTGATGCGTAAGGTGAAAGAGGCCTTCCTCGCGATCCGCATCGAGCAGTTACTCAATAAAGATGAAATTCTTGAGCTGTACCTGAACAAAATCTATCTTGGCTATCGCGCCTACGGCGTCGGCGCGGCCGCGCAGGTCTACTTTGGCAAATCCGTCGATCAGCTTACGCTGAGCGAGATGGCGGTGATTGCAGGCCTGCCTAAAGCGCCGTCAACCTTTAACCCGCTCTATTCCATGGATCGTGCAACCGCCCGCCGCAACGTTGTTCTTTCGCGTATGCTGAGCGAAGGCTACATCACGCAGGCGCAGTACGATCAGGCGCGTAGCCAGCCTATTGACGCAAGCTACCATACCCCGGAAATCGCCTTCTCCTCGCCGTATCTCAGCGAAATGGTGCGTCAGGAGATGGTCAGCCGCTACGGCGAGCAGGCTTATGAAGACGGCTATCGCGTCTACACCACCATCACCCGTAAAAATCAGCAGGCAGCCCAGCAGGCGGTACGGAATAACGTGCTGGATTACGATATGCGCCACGGCTATCGCGGGCCGGAAAAGGTGCTGTGGAAAGTGGGTGAAACGCCGTGGGATAACCAGAAAATCATCGATACCCTGAAAAAAACCCCAGGCTCCGGACCGCTCTCTCCGGCGGTTATCACTTCGGCAAATCCGCAGGAAGCCGTCGCGCTACTGAGCAACGGAACCTCGGTGTCGCTGAATATGGAAGGCGTCCGCTGGGCGCGGCGCTTTATCTCCGATACTCAACAGGGCGCCACGCCGCGTAAGGTGAACGATGTCGTGCAGACCGGACAACAGGTCTGGGTTCGCCAGGTAGGCAACAGCTGGTGGCTGGCGCAGGTGCCGGACGTCAACTCGGCGCTGGTATCGATCAACCCGCAAAACGGGGCGATCATTGCGCTGGTCGGCGGTTTCGATTTCAACCAAAGCAAGTTCAACCGCGCCACTCAAGCGCTGCGTCAGGTTGGCTCTAACATTAAACCGTTCCTCTACACCGCGGCGATGGATAAAGGCCTGACCCTGGCGAGCATGCTCAACGACGTGCCGATTTCCCGCTGGGATGCCGGTTCCGGCTCCGACTGGCGGCCGAAAAACTCCCCGCCGCAGTATGCGGGTCCTATCCGCCTGCGCCAGGGTTTGGGTCAATCAAAGAACGTGGTGATGGTCCGCGCGATGCGGGCTATGGGCGTGGATTACGCGGCTGAGTATCTGCAGCGCTTCGGCTTCCCGGCGCAGAACATCGTGCGGACCGAATCACTGGCCCTGGGCTCCGCATCGTTCACGCCGCTGCAGGTTGCGCGCGGCTACTCGGTTATGGCTAACGGCGGTTTCCTGGTTAGCCCTTATTTCATCAGCAAAATCGAGAACGATCAGGGCGGCGTCATTTTTGAAGAGCGGCCAAAAATTGCCTGCCCACAGTGCAATATTCCGGTGATTTACGGCGATACGCCGAAGTCTGATGTGCTGGAAAATAAAGACGTTGAGGACGTAGCGACCTCGCAGGATCCGCAAAATCCCGGCGTTCCTCCGCAGCCGCAGCTGGCGCAGGCAAACCAGTCTCTGGTCGCGCAAAGTGGCGCTCCGGAGTATGCGCCGCACGTGATCAACACGCCGCTGGCGTTCCTGATTAAAAGCGCCCTCAACACCAATATCTTCGGCGAACCCGGCTGGATGGGTACCGGCTGGCGAGCAGGGCGCGACCTGCAGCGTCACGATATCGGCGGCAAAACCGGGACCACTAACAGCTCAAAAGATGCGTGGTTCTCCGGCTATGGCCCTGGCGTGGTGACATCGGTATGGATTGGCTTTGACGACCACCGTCGCGATCTCGGCCGCACCACCGCCTCCGGCGCCATCAAAAATCAGATATCAGGCTACGAAGGTGGCGCCAAAAGCGCGCAGCCGGCCTGGGATGATTTTATGAAAAGGGTGCTGGAAGGCGTACCGGAAGAGCCGCTCACGCCGCCGCCGGGCATTATTACGGTCAACATTGACCGCAGCACCGGTCAGTTAGCCAGCGGCGGGAACAGCCGCGCAGAGTACTTTATTGAGGGAACTCAACCTACCCAGCAGGCCGTTCACGAAGTGGGCACCACCATCACCGATGGCGGGGGCGAGTCTCACGAACTGTTCTGACAAAAAAAGCGCCTGCGGGCGCTTTTTTCTTTGGCTGATGGTCACCATTTTAGAGACGTTGCCCGCCGCGTAGCCAGGCGGCTGGCGCCTTACCCGCCCAGGCGGTGCGGTACAGGCATTCACTCCGCAGGCAACGGGCGTTTTTTACCTGCGAGTGCGTTAAAGTCGCCCCTGAGCCTGAAGCCATTCCCGCAGCAGGAACAGCGCGCTCACGTTACGGGCTTCGTTGAAGTCTTCTTCATCAAGCAGCGTCATCAGCTGCGATAGCGGCCAGCGAACCTGCGGCAGCGGCTCTGGCTCATCGCCAGGCAGCGATTCCGGATACAGATCTTCCGCCACCAGGATATTCATCTTGCTGGAGAAATAGGACGGAGCCATGCTGAGCTTTTTCAAAAACGTCAGCTTTTGCGCGCCAAATCCGACCTCTTCTTTCAGTTCGCGGTTGGCGGCTTCCATAACGCTTTCGCCAGGATCGATCAGGCCTTTCGAAAAGCCCAGCTCATAGGACTCGGTACCAACAGCGTATTCGCGAATCAGGATTATGTGGTCATCGACAATCGGCACAATCATCACGGCTTCACGGGTAGAAGGCCGCATCCGTTCATATACGCGGCGCACCCCGTTGCTGAACTCAAGGTCCACGCTTTCAACATTAAAAAGGCGCGAGCGCGCGACTGTTTCAACGTTGAGAATGGTGGGTTTTTGTAATGATTTGCTCATTGTCATCGGTCTATGCTGTGATTACAGAGGGCATTGTGCGATACGCAGCACGGTTTCGGCAATCCAATTCGCCACTAATTTACATAGTTGCAACCTTTTCGTTTTGAAACCTATTATCACAAAGACTCAAAAGTCAATAGGTTGACCAGTATTTGAGAATATACCGATTCCTGGATTTTAACGTTTTTGATAAGGTTGTATGCTGCTGCATTGCACAATAGATGTTCCCGCTTTGACAGGATAAGTGCCGATGGCAACGGCTGTTTTACCTGCATGATGAATGGCAACCGACGATACCAATAAGAAAAGAATAACTATGATGGGATGGGCATGGGCACCTTTCTGATATTTTTGTTAGCTCTGCTAATCTGCGCATTGCTTATCGGGTGGTGGTATCGCTCGCATGCCAGACGTCGCCGCCTGCCGCTGCTGCACGCCTTTAGCGATGCCGCTACGCGCAACCTCTCCGATGAAGAGCGCAGCGCCGTAGAAAAATACCTCGAAAGTCTCAGCCGCAACCAGCAGTTGCCAGCTTCAGGCGCCAGTACCGCGCCGCTAAACCTGATGCTGAACGAACAGAGCGATACCGTTTATAGCGTTACCCGAGCGATCACTCGCTACGGCATCACCACGGACGATCTCAACAAATGGCGCTACTTCCTTGATTCAGTAGAAATTCATCTGCCCCCATTCTGGGAGCAACATATTAATGACGAGAACAGCGTCGAATTAATCTCCACCACGAGCCTACCGCTGGTGATTGCGCTTAACGGGCAGACGCTGAGCGACTATCCGCAGGAGTCCCGTGGTTTCGCCCTTGAACAAGCCCCGGCGACCCAGGCATCTATCCGCGGGGAAGAGAGCGAACAAATTGAGCTGCTCAACATCCGCCCGGAAACGCCCGAAGAGCACGCACTGAGCCGCCCCGACGGCCTTCGCGAAGCTATTCTGGCAGTCTCCGCGTTCCTGCTGTTTTATTGTAGCCTGATCGCCCCCGACGTCTTTTCGCCCTGGCTTCTCGGCGGCGGTATACTGCTACTTCTTGCCAGCGTATGGGGAATCTACGCGCCGCCGCGCAAAACGTCGCTGCGGGAAATTCATTGTTTGCGCGGTATGCCTAAACGCTGGGGGTTGTTTGGTGAAAACACCCAGGAGCATACCAACAATATTTCTCTCGGCATTATTGACCTCATCTACCCGCGCCACTGGCAACCGTGGATCGCGCAGGACCTTGGCCAGCAAACGGATATCGACATCTATCTCAGCCGCCATGTAGTCCGCCAGGGACGCTATCTGTCGCTGCACGATGAGGTTAAAAACTTCCCGCTTCAATACTGGCTTCGTAGCACGATTATCGCCCTGGGAGCACTACTGGTTGTTGTCATGCTGTGGGCCAGCGTTCCGCTAAACATGCCTTTTAAATTCACGCTGTCATGGCTAAAAGGCGCACAGACCATCGAAGCCACTACGGTCGCCCAACTGGAGAAATCGAAAATTCGCATTGGCGATACGCTGCGCCTGAAAGGCTCGGGAATGTGTAACATTCACACCCCGGGCGCGTGGACAGCAAAAGAGAACTCGCCGTTTATGCCGTTCGATTGTTCACAAATCGTCTGGAATGATGCGCCTCCCCTGCCCCTGCCGGAGTCAGATATCGTCAGTAAGGCCGCCGCGCTGATGCAGACCGTTCAGCGCCAGCTCCACCCCGAATCCGATGACGATTCGCGGGTCAGCCCGGCGCTACGCTCCGCTATTCAGAAATCCGGCATGGTGCTGTTGGATGACTTTGGCGATATCGTCACCAAAACCAACGACCTGTGCTCTGCGAAAGACGATTGCGTTCGCCTGAAGAATGCGCTGGTTAACCTCGGTAACACCCGTAACTGGGAAACGCTGACCAAACGCGCCAGCGCGGGCAAACTGGACGGGGTTAACGTGCTGCTGCGTCCGGTAAGCGCGGAGTCGCTGGAGAATCTGGTTACCACCTCCACCGCGCCGTTCGTCAGTCGGGAAACCTCACGTGCCGCTCAGGCGCTGAATAGCCCGGCGCCTGGCGGTTTTCTGATTGCCAGCGATGAAGGCAGCGACCTGGTCAATCAGCCCTGGCCAAGCACCGGATTATACGACTTCCCTGCACACCAGCAGTGGAGTGAACTACGGCGCCTGGCGAGCATGTTGATGCACACGCCGTTCCAGGCTGAAGGTATCGTCACCAGCCTTTATACCGATGCTAACGGCACGCAGCATATCAACCTGCACCGTATCCCTGACCGCACTGGCCTGTGGCGCTACCTCGGGACAACGCTGCTGCTGCTGGCCATGCTGGGCTGCACGGCGTATCACGGCATCCAGGCTTTTCGTCGCTATCAGCGCCATCGCCAGCGCCAGGAAGAGATCCAGAAATACTACGAAAGCTGCCTGAATCCGGTTCTGCTCTCCTCGCCGGACCCGCAAGAATAATTCTCTGTACGGCGGGGTGTGATACCCTGTCGCGCAATTTCCCTTCGCTGGAGACTTACCATGCATTTTGATATCGCCTGGCAGGAGGTTGATACCGTTCTGCTGGATATGGACGGCACGCTGCTCGACCTCGCTTTCGACAACTACTTCTGGCAAAAACTGGTTCCCGAAACCTGGGGCGCCGCGCGCGGGCTCAACCTGCAGGAAGCCAGAGACGCGATGCGCCAGGAATATCATGCGGTGCAACATACGCTAAACTGGTACTGCCTGGACTACTGGAGCGAGCGCCTGGGTTTGGATATTTGTGCGATGACCAGCGAGCAGGGGCCAAGGGCGACGCTACGTGATGATACCGTGCCGTTCCTTGAGGCGCTTAAAACCAGCGGTAAGCGCCGGATTTTGCTGACTAACGCGCATCCGCACAATCTGGCGGTGAAGCTAAAACATACCGGGCTGGATGCGCACCTTGATTTATTGCTTTCCACCCACACATTTGGTTATCCGAAAGAAGATCAGCGTCTGTGGCACGCTGTGGCTGAAGAGACCGGCTTCGACGCGCGTAATACGCTCTTCGTCGACGATAACGAGGCGATTCTGGACGCGGCGGCGGAGTTTGGCATCCGCTATTGCCTGGGCATCACCAACCCAGATTCCGGACTGGCGGAAAAAAGCTACGTTCGTCATCCCGGGTTGAATGACTACCGGCATCTGATCCCCTCGCTGACCCTACAGGAGAGGCCATGAAAGAAAAACCCGTCGCAGCCGTCAGGCTGGACAAATGGCTGTGGGCAGCCCGCATTTATAAAACCCGAGCGCTGGCGCGCGAGATGATTGAAGGCGGCAAGGTACACTACAACGGACAGCGTAGTAAGCCGGGAAAAGTGGTCGAACTCAACGCCACCCTGACGATCCGCCAGGGCAATGATGAACGCACTATCGTGGTAAAAGGCATTACCGAACAGCGCAGACCTGCCAGCGAAGCCGTCGCGCTCTATGAAGAGACGGCAGAGAGCATCGAGAAACGCGAGAAAATGGCGCTGGCGCGAAAAATGAACGCGCTAACTATGCCGCATCCCGACAGGCGTCCGGATAAGAAAGAGCGCCGCGACCTGATGAGATTTAAACACGGCGATAGTGAATAACTGTGGCCCGCAAGAGAGATGATTATGACTCAACACGATCAATTACACCGCTATCTGTTTGAAAACTATGCCGTACGCGGTGAGCTGGTGACAGTTTCTGAAACGTTAGAACAGATCCTGACTAACCATAGCTATCCGCAGCCGGTGAAAACCGTGCTCGCGGAACTGCTGGTCGCCACCAGCCTGCTGACCGCGACGCTGAAATTCGCTGGCGATATCACCATTCAGCTGCAGGGCGATGGCCCGCTGTCGCTGGCGGTGATCAACGGCAACAACCAGCAGCAGATGCGCGGCGTAGCCCGCGTCCAGGGCGAGATCCCGGATGGAGCGGATCTGAAAACTATGGTCGGTAACGGATATCTGGTCATCACCATCTCTCCGGAAGAGGGCGAGCGCTATCAGGGCGTGGTCGGCCTTGAGGGAGACACCCTGGCAGCCTGCCTGGAAGATTACTTCCAGCGTTCCGAACAGCTGCCGACCCGGCTGATCATCCGCAGCGGCGAGCACGAAGGCAAACCGATGGCCGGCGGCATGCTGCTGCAGGTTCTGCCGGCGCAAGATGCGCAGGCGGCTGATTTTGAACATCTGAGCACGCTGACCGAAACCATCAAAGCTGAAGAGCTGTTTACCCTGCCAGCGAACGATGTGCTCTGGCGTTTGTATCACGAAGAGGAAGTCACCGTTTACGAGCCGCAGAACGTCGAGTTTAAGTGCACCTGCTCTCGCGAACGCTGCGCCGGCGCGCTGAAAACGCTGCCCGATGAGGAGATTGATAGCATCCTCGCCGATGAGGGTGAGATCGATATGCACTGCGACTACTGCGGAAATCATTACATCTTTAATGCAATGGATATTGCCGAGATCCGCAACAACGCCTCTCCGGCCGACCCGCAGCTCCACTAATTCTCAATTCGTCAGGAGCGAGCTCCCCTCTCGTTCCTGACGTCAACCTTTTTCATCCGCGTGATGAATCGATTCCCCATGAAAGAGTTACGTAATTTTCTTTCAGGTAAGCGATTACATTCACATTTCAACAGTTTTTTTAATTACTTTTTAACCATTAAGAAACATCTACCCCCACCGACGCATCAATTCCTGAGATAATCCCCTATGCCTCGTGACAGGAGTCACAACGTTTTTCGTAAGTCCGTCGTTTGTCGAGATACGTAAATCTATGAGCCTGGTCGCGGTCTATACCCCGTAATAACCCCTACAATTTAAAGCAGTACATATTGGCTAAGGAGCAGTGACATGCGCGTTAATAATGGTTTAACCCCGCAGGATCTCAAGGCTTATGGTATCAATGACGTCCAGGATATCGTCCATAACCCCAGCTACGATACTTTGTATCAAGAAGAGCTCGCCCCCAATCTGGAAGGTTATGAACGTGGCGTATTAACAAATCTTGGTGCAATCGCCGTAGATACCGGTATTTTTACCGGCCGTTCTCCAAAAGATAAGTATATCGTTCGTGACGACACCACCCGCGATACGGTGTGGTGGGCTGATAAAGGCAAAGGTAAGAACGACAATAAACCGCTGTCAGAGGAAACGTGGCAGCACCTGAAAGGACTGGTCACCCGCCAGCTCTCCGGCAAGCGTCTCTTCATCGTTGACGCCTTCTGCGGCGCTAACGCCGACACGCGCCTGAGCGTCCGCTTTATTACCGAAGTCGCCTGGCAGGCGCATTTCGTGAAGAACATGTTTATTCGCCCGAGCGATGAAGAACTGGCAAACTTTGAGCCGGATTTCATCGTGATGAACGGCGCCAAATGCACCAACCCGCAGTGGAAAGAGCAGGGTCTGAACTCCGAAAACTTCGTCGCCTTTAACCTGACCGAGCGCATCCAGCTGATCGGCGGTACCTGGTACGGCGGCGAAATGAAAAAAGGGATGTTCTCGATCATGAACTACCTGCTGCCGCTGAAGGGCATCGCTTCCATGCACTGCTCCGCCAACGTCGGGGAAAAAGAGGATGTCGCTATCTTCTTCGGGCTTTCCGGTACTGGCAAAACCACCCTTTCCACCGACCCGAAACGCCGCCTGATTGGCGATGATGAACACGGTTGGGACGACGACGGGGTATTTAACTTCGAAGGCGGCTGCTACGCTAAGACGATTAAGCTTTCAGAAGCCGCAGAACCGGATATCTATCATGCGATTCGCCGCGATGCTTTGCTGGAGAACGTGGTCGTACTGGCCGACGGCACCATCGACTTTAACGACGGTTCGAAGACCGAAAATACCCGCGTCTCCTATCCGATCTACCATATCGAAAACATCGTTAAGCCGATATCCAAAGCGGGTCATGCCACTAAGGTTATCTTCCTGACCGCCGACGCGTTTGGCGTTCTACCTCCGGTTTCTCGCCTGACCGCCGACCAGACCCAGTACCACTTCCTGTCTGGCTTTACCGCCAAGCTGGCCGGTACCGAGCGCGGCGTCACGGAGCCGACGCCAACCTTCTCCGCCTGCTTCGGCGCCGCGTTCCTTTCGCTGCACCCGACGCAATACGCTGAAGTGCTGGTAAAACGCATGCAGGCCTCCGGCGCGCAGGCCTATCTGGTCAACACCGGCTGGAACGGCACCGGCAAACGTATCTCGATCAAAGATACCCGCGCCATTATCGATGCGATCCTTGACGGTTCGCTGGACAATGCCGAAACCTTCACGCTACCGATGTTTGAGCTGCAGATCCCGACCGAGCTTCCGGGCGTGGATACTCATATCCTCGATCCGCGCAACACCTACGGATCGCCGGAGCAGTGGCAGGAAAAAGCGGAGCAGCTGGCGAAACTGTTTATCGAGAACTTCGAGAAGTACACCGATACGCCAGCGGGCGCTGCGCTGGTGGCCGCAGGGCCAAAACTGTAATCGGTTCAGCAGAAAATACAAAGCCGGGAATCACTTCCCGGCTTTTTTAACGCTCCCAATCAGGCGGATTTCTTCTTACTTGCCGACTTACGCCGCTTATCCAGATCCTTAATCAGCTTATTCACCTGCTCATCGGCAAACATCGCCTCGAGCGTGGTGGAGAGCTTGCGACGCCAGTTTGGATACTCCGTGCTGGTGCCCGGAATATTGACCGGCTCGGCCATCTCCAGCCAATCTTCCGGCTGCAGGCCCAGCAGCGCGCTGTTGCTGTCGGCAATATAGCGCTGCATACCGCGATTCAGGGTTGAGGTCATCGCCATCAGCGACGCTTTATGCCCGGTACGCTTCGGCAGACAGCCGTAGCGGTGCAGAGCATCCAGCAGCCCCTGCTTCGCCAGCTCGCGATCCTGATAAAGTCCGCGCAGCACCACCTCATCCGGATACAGGCCAAGCGATTTCCCCAGCGTCAGGTCGCCGCTTTCCCAGTAGCCGCGCAGCGTTGGCAGGTCATGCGTCGTTGCCACAGCCATTGATTGCTCCGGATACGCCTTCGGCGCACGGAAAGTCTTCTCGTGGTCATTTTCGAAATAGAGCACTTTGTAAGAGTAAACGCCGCTTTTTCGCAGCTTACCGACGATCTCAACCGGTACGGTTCCCAGATCCTCGCCGATCACCATACAGCGGTGACGCTTACTCTCCAGCGCCAGAATCGACAACAGATCGTCTACCGGATACTGAACGTAAGCACCGTGATCGGCCGTCTCACCGTAAGGGATCCACCACAGACGCAGCACCGACATCACGTGATCGATACGCAGCGCCCCGCAGTTTTGCATATTAGCGCGCAGCAGCTCGACAAATGGCTCATAGGCGCGCGCCACCATGATATGCGGGTCCATCGGCGGCAGGCCCCAGTTCTGTCCCAGCGGACCCAGAATGTCCGGCGGCGCCCCGACGGAGGCTTTCAGACAGTACAGCTCGCGATCGCACCAGGTTTCCGCTCCGCCTTCCGCAACGCCGACCGCCAGATCGCGATACAGGCCGATCGGCATGGCATCGTTCTGGCTGGTATGCCAGCACTCGGCGAACTGGGTGTAAGCGAGCCATTGCAGCCACAGGTAAAAATTCACCTCGTCGGCATGCTCGGTACAGAATGCTTTAACCTCCGGGCTATCGGTATCCTGGTAAGCCTTCGGCCACGCGGGCCAGCCCCAGCGCATCGGATCCTGCTTAACCTGCCAGGCGTGCAGCGCGTCATACGCCGCCTGCCAGTACAGACTTTCGCCCTCACGGGTCACAAACTGACGGAACTCCGCCGTCGTCTCATCATTGCGCGCGGAAAAACCTTTCCAGGCCATGCGCAGCGCAGTGAGCTTAAGAGCGGTCACGGCGCTATAGTCAACGTCATCGGTCTGGCGCGCGGCCTGTAAGGCTTGCTGCGTAGCCGATGATTGCCACCATTTTTGCGCCTCTTTGCTGTGACGGAAATCGTCTACCGCGTTGACGTCGATATAGATAACGTTGAGCCAACGGCGTGAAGAGGGGCTGTACGGGCTGGCGCTCTCCGGGTTAGCCGGGTAGAGCGCGTGAATCGGGTTAAGACCAATAAACGCGCCGCCGCGGCGAGCGATTTCCGGCAGCATAGCGCGCAAATCGCCGAAGTCGCCAATTCCCCAGTTCTTCTCCGAGCGCAGCGTATACAGCTGCACGCAGGTTCCCCACAGCTTCTTACCATCCTTCAGCGCCTGCGGTTCATAGCAGCGCGCGGGCGCGACGATAACCCGACAGTGGCTGCGCTCGCCGTCCTGAGTCAGCGTCAGCGTGTGATACCCTTCCGGCAATTTTGCCGGCAGCGGCAGGGTTTCTCCGCCGCGCGCCTGGCCCTGATACTGTTTCCCTTCTTCGGTGGTGAGGATCCAGTGAAACTCCCCCTGGCCCGCCACCGGCAGAGACATCTTTTTGCCATAGGTGAACACCTGCACCGCAGGCAGCGGATCAACCGTCGCCTTCACGGCAGTCGCTGTACGATGCATCGCATCAAGCAGCCGCTGCTTGGTCGCCGCAGCAATAGACTGCGGCTTACCGTGAGCATTGATGTAGCTTGGGCTTATCCCCGCCGCCAGGGCAGCGTTATCAAGGCGTTTACTCTCCATAGGCCTGTCCTTAGCGTTTTGCCTGCCAGATACGTTGCTGATAATCGCGAATCGAACGGTCGGAGCTGAACATGCCGCAGCGCGCGGTGTTCAGAATCGTTGCGCGCGTCCAGGCTTCCTGGTCGCGATACAGCTCATCAACCTGCTTCTGCGCCGCCACGTAGGCTTCAAAATCCGCCAGCACCAGGTACGGGTCGCCGCCTTTCAGCAGACTGTGCAACATCTGGTCGAAGGCATGCTTATCGCCATCGCTATATTTACCGCTCTCCAGCTCTTTCAGCACCGCATCCAGCAGCTTATCTTTCTTCCGCCACTTCAGCGGGTCGTAACCTTTGGCCTTCAGCGCTTTCACTTCTTCCACAGTATGACCGAAGATGAAGATGTTCTCTTCGCCCACCTGCTCAGCAATTTCAACGTTGGCGCCGTCGAGGGTTCCCACGGTCAGCGCGCCGTTCAGCGCCAGCTTCATATTGCCGGTACCGGAGGCCTCTTTGCCCGCCGTAGAGATCTGCTCGGAGACATCCGCCGCCGGGATCAGCATTTCCGCCGCCGAGACGCAGTAGTCCGGCAGGAATACGACTTTCAGCTTATCGCCTACCAGCGGATCGTTATTGATCGCTGCGGCAACTTTGTTGATCGCCCAGATAATATTCTTCGCCAGGTAGTAGCCCGGAGCCGCTTTCGCACCGAACAGGAACACGCGCGGTACGCGGTCGGCCTGCGGGTTCTCGCGGATTTCTTTGTACTGCGCGAGGATATTCAGCAGGTTGAGGTGCTGGCGTTTATATTCGTGCAGACGCTTAATCTGAATATCGAAAATCGCCTGCGGATTAATTTCGATACCGGTACGCCGCTTCACAAACTCCGCCAGACGAACCTTGTTGGCCAGCTTAATCTCACGATACGTCTGGCGGAACGTCGCGTCATCAGCATATTTTTCGAGGTTGATCAGCTGGTCGAGATCGTTGGCCCACTCTTTCTTCAGCGTTTTATCCAGCAGCGCGGCCAGCGCCGGGTTACACTGCTTGATCCAACGACGCGGGGTAATGCCGTTGGTGACGTTATGGAATTTGTTCGGCCACAGCTGGTGATATTCCGGGAACAGATCTTTCACCACCAGATCGGAGTGCAGCGCGGCAACGCCGTTAACCGCAAAGCCGCTGACCACGCACATGTTCGCCATACGAACCTGTTTGTCGTGCACCACCGCCAGCTTCGCCCAAACCTGCTTGTCGCCCGGCCAGGTTTTATCCACCAGCGTTTTAAAGCGGTCGTTAATCTGTTTAATGATCTGCATGTGGCGCGGCAGCAGCGCTTTTACCAGCTTCTCATCCCAGCACTCCAGCGCTTCCGGCATCAGGGTGTGGTTGGTGTAAGCAAAAGTTTTGCTGGTAATCGCCCAGGCGTCGTCCCAGCTCAGCTGGTGCTCGTCAATCAGCACGCGCAGCAGCTCCGGAATCGCAATCGTCGGGTGAGTATCGTTCAGCTGAATAACTTCATAATCCGCCAGCTCTGCCAGCTTGCGACCTGCCAGATGATGGCGACGCAGAATATCGGCAACCGAGCAGGCGCACTGGAAGTACTGCTGCATCAGACGCAGTTTTTTACCCGCCTGATGGTTATCGTTCGGGTAGAGGACTTTCGTCAGTTTTTCGGCGTCAATGCCCTGCTGTTCGGCACGCAGGAAATCGCCGTCGTTGAATTTAGTCAGGTTAAAAGGATGCGCGTGCTTAGCCTGCCACAGACGCAGCGGCTGAGCCACGTTGTTGCGGTAGCCCAGCACCGGCAGATCCCAGGCTTCGCCGGTAATCACAAATGCCGGAACCCACTCACCATTTTTAGTCACTTTACCGCCGAGGCCCACCTGTACGTCCAGCGCTTCATTGTGGCGGAACCACGGGTAGTTGCTACGTCCCCAGTCATCCGGCGCTTCCATCTGCTGCCCGTCAGCGAAAGACTGGCGGAACAGACCGTACTGATAGTTCAGGCCGTAGCCGGTGGCCGACTGACCCACGGTTGCCATTGAATCCAGGAAACATGCCGCCAGACGGCCGAGGCCACCGTTGCCCAGGCCCGGGTCGATTTCCTCTTCCAGCAGGTCGGTCAGGTTAACGTCATGCGCCTGTAGCTCATCGCTGACCTGCTGATACCAGCCAAGGTTGAGCAAATTGTTGCCGGTCAGGCGACCAATCAAAAACTCCATTGAGATGTAGTTTACGTGACGCTGCCCTGCGGCCGCTTTCGCTACCGGCTGAGCCGACAACAGCTCGGACAGCGCACCGCTTACGGCGCGCCACCATTGACGCTGGGTCATCTCGGAAGCGGACTGTAAACCAAAATGCTGCCACTGACGCGTCAGTGCAGCCTGAAACTGAGCTTTGTTAAAAGAAGTCTGTGACATAAGAAATCCGGGTCCTTTACTAAAACGTTAGCGTTAGTGTGCCGACCTCCCGGAGTCACGTCCTCATCCCGCCAGGGATTAGCCGGGGAGGAGTAGCAGGGATGAGCGAAAAGTGTGATCGTGGCCACTATTACGTTAGCTTACCGGCAAAATTATGCTGCAAAATTCGCCGCTGCGGAACCCGCAACCTGTCTCTCCTGGCGAACAAAACTTTGTTACAAGCCTGGCTGATAAAAAGGCCATAAAATGCCGTTTTGTAAATATGGCGAAATAAAAGTAAATATTCGAAGAATAAACGGAATTTAATGCAGAAATAACTCAAAAAGATGACTTATAAGAATAAGCTGACAATATTTTAATAAAAACAAACAACTACTTAGATTGTAAAAAAAGATTAGCCTGTCGTGCCTGAATTTCCCGCAAGCCCAGAAACCGCGCACGCTGCCCTCCTTTATATCAATTTCACTCGATGTCAAAATTTGTGACATAGAGCAAATTCAAGAGCATAAAACTCGGACATAACTTGCAATAAAATTCATTATGGCCGACCTTATTGGGTATTAATTACGAAGCGCAAAAAAATTCGCAATCCCTCCCTTGCACAGCGAAATGAAGAACTATGTTGATTCCGTCTAAATTAAGTCGTCCGGTCCGCCTTGAACACACTGTGATTCGTGAGCGATTACTGGCGAAACTTTCCGGCGCGAACAATTATCGTCTCGCGTTGGTGACCAGCCCGGCTGGATACGGTAAAACCACGCTCGTTTCTCAATGGGCGGCGGGGAAAAATGACCTTGGCTGGTTCTCGCTGGATGAAGGTGATAACCAACAGGAGCGTTTTGCCAGCTATCTCATCGCCGCCGTTCAGCAGGCGACCGGCGGCCACTGTGCAGCCAGCGAGGCCATGGTGCAAAAGCGCCAGTACGCCAGCCTGCCTTCCCTCTTCGCTCAACTGTTTATCGAACTGGCCGACTGGCAGCGCCCGCTATTCCTGGTGATTGATGATTACCATCTGATCACCAACCCGGTTATTCATGATGCAATGCGCTTCTTCCTCCGCCACCAGCCGGAAAATATGACTCTGGTGGTGCTGTCGCGTAATCTGCCGCAGCTGGGTATCGCCAACCTGCGCGTACGCGATCAGCTGCTGGAAATCGGCAGCCAGCAGCTCGCTTTTACCCATCAGGAGGCCAAGCAGTTTTTCGATTGTCGTCTCAGTTCGCCTATTGAGGCCGACGACAGCAAAAGGCTGTGCGACGATGTTGCCGGCTGGGCCACCGCGCTGCAGCTGATCGCCCTCTCGGCGCGCCAGAACAACACTTCCGCGCAACACTCCGCCCGTCGTCTTGCCGGTATTAATGCCAGCCATCTTTCTGACTATCTGGTCGATGAGGTGCTGGATAACGTCGATCCGCGAACGCGTAATTTCCTGCTGAAAAGCTCGCTGCTGCGCTCAATGAACGATGCGCTCATCGTCCGCGTCACCGGCGAAGAGAATGGCCAGATGCAGCTGGAGGAGATTGAACGCCAGGGGCTATTCCTGCAACGGATGGACGATTCCGGCGAATGGTTCCGTTATCATCCGCTGTTTGGTAATTTTCTGCGCCAGCGCTGTCAGTGGGAGCTGGCGGTCGAGCTGCCGGAAATTCACCGCGCGGCGGCCGAGAGCTGGATGGCGCAGGGCTTCCCGACCGAGGCTATCCATCACGCCCTGGCGGCGGGCGACGCTAAAATGCTGCGCGATATTCTGCTCAATCACGCATGGGGCATGTTTAACCATAGCGAGCTGAGCTTGCTGGAACAGTCTCTCGCCGCGCTACCGTGGTCAAACCTGCTGGAAAATCCGCGGTTAATTCTCCTGCAGGCCTGGCTGATGCAGAGCCAGCACCGCTATAGCGAAGTGAATACCCTGCTGGCCCGCGCCGAGCAGGAGATGGATACGGAAATGGACACCGCCATGCACGGCGATTTCAACGCCCTGCGTGCCCAGGTGGCGATCAACGCCGGCGATCAGGACGAAGCCGAGCGCCTGGCGATGGTGGCACTTGATGAGCTGCCGCTGGCCAGCTACTACAGCCGAATCGTAGCGACCTCGGTACACGGCGAAGTGCTGCACTGCAAAGGCCAGCTGAGTAAATCGCTGGCGGTCATGCAGCAGACGGAACAGATGGCCCGCCGCCATGACGTCTGGCACTACGCGCTATGGAGCATGATCCAGCAAAGCGAAATCCTGTTTGCGCAAGGTTTCCTGCAGGCCGCCTGGGAAATTCAGGAAAAAGCGTTCCAGCTCATTCGCGAACAGCATCTGGAGCAGTTGCCGATGCATGAGTTTTTGCTGCGTATTCGCTCCCAGCTGCTGTGGGCATGGGCGCGGCTGGATGAAGCGGAAACCTCCGCGCGCAACGGCATGAACGTGCTTTCGTCCTACCAACCGCAGCAACAGCTGCAGTGCCTGACGCTGATGGTGCAGTGCTCGCTGGCGCGCGGCGATCTGGATAACGCCCGCAGCCATCTGAATCGCCTGGAGAATCTGCTTGGCAACGGTCATTACCATAGCGACTGGGTATCCAATGCCGATAAAGTCCGGGTGATCTACTGGCAGATGGTCGGCGATAAAGCCGCCGCGGCAAACTGGCTGCGTCAGACGCCCAAACCGGAATTCGCTAACAACCACTTCCTGCAGAGCCAGTGGCGCAATATCGCCCGCGCGCAGATCCTGCTCGGTGATTTTGATTCCGCTGAAATGGTGCTGGAAGAGCTAAACGATAACGCCCGCTCGCTGCGTCTGATGAGCGATCTCAACCGCAACCTGCTGCTGCTCAACCAGCTCTACTGGCAGGCCGGGCGTAAAAGCGAAGCGCAGAAAGCGCTACTGGAAGCGCTCACCCTCGCCAACCGCACCGGGTTTATCAATCATTTTGTGATTGAAGGTGAAGCGATGGCGCAGCAGCTGCGCCAGCTGATTCAGCTCAATACCCTGCCGGAGCTCGAGCAACACCGCGCCCAGCGTATTCTGCGCGATATTAACCAGCATCATCGCCACAAATTCGCCCACTTTGACGAGAGCTTCGTCGAGCGGCTGCTGAACCACCCGGAAGTGCCAGAGCTCATCCGCACCAGCCCGCTAACCCAGCGCGAATGGCAGGTACTGGGACTTATCTATTCCGGCTACAGCAATGAGCAGATTGCCGGCGAGCTGGACGTTGCCGCCACCACGATTAAAACGCATATTCGCAATTTGTATCAAAAGCTGGGCGTCGCGCACCGCCAGGATGCCGTTCAGCATGCCCAGCAGCTGCTTAAAATGATGGGATATGGAGTCTAATTCCTGCGCGATCTGTGGAAAACTATTCTGCTTTACCTAAAACGCTAACGCATTGTTATGTCATTAAAAAAGGCCAGCGAAACGATCCCCTCGCCCCTTCGGGGAGAGGGTCAGGGGAAGAACATGCGCAAAACAGCCCTCATTCCGGCCTTTTCCCGAGACAGAAGAGAATCACCACTTTACGTTTCCGGCGATACCGCAAAGTTTAATCGCGAACCTGAATAAGATAGCCAATATCACTCGGTTCACAGGTAAATCGGATCGGCAGAAACCGCTCAACCACCGCGATATTGGTCAGCAAATGCGCCGATACTTCCGCGACGGTAAATGCACCTTCGCCCGCCAGCGCCAGCGGTAATATCAGCTGGTCGGCCAGATATTCCCCCACAGCCGCTTTGCTTGCCAGATAGCGTTTGACCTGCGAAGCAAGCTGGTGCGCAACCTTTTCAGCACTCACGCCTTTGGAGCCAAAAGCCATAAACAGCTCCGTAAGATGTTCGCACTCCACGGTCAGCGACAGCGTATTTCCCGGCCCGGCGCCGCCCTCCAGCACGCGAATTTTTTTATCTGCCAGCGGCAGCCAGGCTTCCAGCGCTATCACTTCGCGCTCGCCAACGTGGTAAGGAACCGCCGCCAGCAGCGCTTCTGCGGTGAGGCAATTCGTTTCACCACGCGAAAGCAGCTCTAGCCCGCTGAGTGACGCACTCGGCGCCACTTCCGTTAGCGCGGCGCCGCCCCCGGCCGGATAGAAGCCATGCTTGATCAAAGCCGTACGCTGGTTTATACCCATTTTCGCCAGCAGCGGCTCCCAGACGCGGCAAATGAAATCCGCGCTCGGGGCCGCCTGATTATGCGTGCCGCCGCTGACTTCGACGCGGGCCGGGCTATCGGCAAACCAGAGCGCCGGTAACACCGTTTGCAGCACCAGCATGCAACTGCCCGCGCTGCCGATGGCAAATTTATACGCTCCGCCGCGAATCGGCCCAGGGACAAAACGCAGCCGCTGCGAGCCCAGCTCATCGCCGCTCAACTGAGCGCTACAGATCTCGGCCGCCGCCCGTACCGCCGTGAGATGCTGGCGCAGCAGGCCCGGTTTAGCGCGACCGGCGCGGATGCCGATAATCTCAAACGGCTGGCCGGTTATCATCGACAGGCTCAGCGCCGAGCGCAAAATCTGCCCGCCGCCTTCTCCCTGCGCGCCGTCCAGCGTAATCATCCTTTTCATTACATTATCCTTTCACGCATACCACCTGACGCAGGGTATGCACAATTTCCACCAGATCGGACTGCGCGGCCATCACCGCGTCAATGTCCTTATAGGCCATCGGGATCTCGTCGATGACGTTTGCATCTTTACGGCATTCTACATGCGCGGTGGCGCGAATCTGATCCTCTACGCTAAACAGCTTTTTTGCTTTGGTACGGCTCATCACGCGTCCGGCGCCGTGGCTGCATGAACAGAACGACTCCGGGTTACCGAGTCCGCGAACAATAAAGCTTTTCGCGCCCATCGATCCCGGAATAATCCCGTACTGACCGCGCCGGGCGGATACCGCCCCCTTACGGGTAACGTAAATCTCCTCCCCAAAATGCTGCTCTTTTTGCACATAGTTATGGTGGCAGTTAATCGCTTCGCTCACCAGCGTAAAGGGCTTGTCGATGGTTTTACGCAGCGCCAGCAGCACGTTTTCCAGCATCGCTTCACGGTTGGCGCGCGCATAATCCTGGGCCCAGCTCACCGCCCGAACGTAATCCACGAAATGCTCGCTGCCTTCAGAGAAATAAGCCAGATCGCGCGAGGGCAAGTTCGCAATATGCTGCTCCATATCTTTTTGCGCCATTTCAATAAAATAGGTGCCTATGGCGTTACCAATTCCGCGTGAACCGGAGTGCAACATCACCCAAACCTGCTGCGCCTCATCGAGGCAAATTTCAATAAAGTGGTTACCGGTTCCCAGCGTTCCCAGGTGCTTGTAGTTATTGGTGTTAAGGAAGCGCGGATATTTACTGGTTAGCCATTGAAACTCCGCATGCAGCGTTGACCAGTGCGCGTCAACGTTAGCCGGTGGATTTTCCCATGCCCCCGCGTCACGACGGCCCCGCCCGGTCGTCCGTCCGTGCGGCACGGCGGCTTCAATCGCACTACGCAATTCAGCAAGGTTATCCGGAAGATCCGCCGCCGTTAAGCTGGTGCGCAGCGCATTCATTCCGCAGCCGATATCCACGCCAACCGCAGCCGGAATAATCGCACCGAGAGTGGGGATCACGCTTCCGATTGTCGATCCTTTACCAAGGTGCACATCGGGCATAACGGCAACATGGTTGAAAATAAACGGCATCTTTGCCGTGTTAATCAACTGCTGGCGCGCTTCGTCTTCCACGGGTACGCCCTTGGTCCACATTTTCACCGGGGCGTTCTGGGTGGCCATCAATTCATAATTCATTGTCTTTTCTCATTTTATTAATAGGGCGGCGACAAGTTGTGAAGCATCTTAACGCCGGCTTAACCGGAGCCGCATCATGAGAACTTGCCGGCGCGTTATAACGGCGGAACGGAACTGAAGTAGATTAGCCATCTGATTTCCTAGTTCCGTTATTCTCCATGACAGTGTCTTTGCAACCTGCGTGCCAGATTATAAAAATAAAATTATTTGTTTGATTTTTATGATTTATTTATTTTTTCCCGCGCTTCATTCAAAAAGACACTGCGTGCGGGAAGCGAAAATACGATAATTAAATATCGTCTTTTATAAGGAAATCTAAGATGCGCAAAACGGTAGCCTTTGGTTTTGTCGGTACGGTACTGGATTATGTTGGCCGCGGCAGCCAGCGCTGGGAGAAATGGCGGCCAACCTTATGCCTGTGTCAGCAGGAAACACTGGTTGTTCATCGCCTTGAGCTGCTTTACGACGCCCGTTCGCGCGGCTTGTTTGAGACCTTAAAGCAGGATATCGCCAGCGTATCGCCGGAAACGGAGGTCGTCGGCGTTGAGATGACCATCCGCAATCCATGGGATTTCGAGGAGGTTTACGCCTGCCTGCACGATTTTGCCCGCAGCCACCGGTTCCATCCTGAAGATGAAGACTACCTGATACACATCACCACCGGCACTCACGTGGCGCAGATCTGCTGGTTCCTGCTGGCCGAAGCGCGCTATCTCCCGGCGCGACTGGCGCAAACCTCCCCGCCGCGGAAAAAAGACAAGCCCCATACCCCGGGCGGCGTGACGATCATTGACCTCGACCTCAGCCGCTATAACGCTATCGCCAGCCGCTTCGCCCAGGAACGGGAAGAGACGCTTAACTTTTTGAAATCCGGTATCGCGACCCGTAACCCGCGCTTCAACCGCACGATCGAGAATATTGAGCGCGTCGCTATCCGCTCCCGTTCGCCGATTCTGCTGAACGGCCCCACCGGCGCAGGTAAATCATTTCTTGCCCGCCGCATTTATGAGTTAAAGCTGGCGCGCCATCAGTTTAACGGTCCGCTCGTCGAGGTGAACTGCGCCACCCTGCGCGGTGATACCGCAATGTCGACGCTGTTTGGCCATGTCAAAGGCGCTTTTACCGGCGCAAGGGAAGAACGGGCTGGCCTGCTGCGCAGCGCTAACGGCGGGATGCTTTTCCTGGATGAGATTGGCGAACTGGGAGCAGATGAACAAGCGATGCTGTTGAAGGCCATTGAGGAAAAACGCTTCTATCCCTTCGGCAGCGACCAGCAGGTCAGCAGCGATTTTCAGCTCATCGCCGGCACCGTGCGCGATTTGCGCCAGCGGGTTGCGCAGGGCCAGTTCCGCGAAGATCTCTACGCACGTATTAATTTGTGGACCTTTGAACTGCCCGGTCTGCGTCAGCGCCAGGAAGATATCGAACCCAATCTCGAGTATGAAATGGAGCGTCACGCCGCGCTAACCGGCGACAGCGTGCGCTTTAATACCGAAGCGCGCCGCGCGTGGCTGACGTTCGCCACCTCGCCCCAGGCGGCGTGGAGCGGCAACTTCCGCGAACTCTCCGCCAGCGTGACCCGCATGGCGACCCTGGCGGAAAACGGTCGCATCACGGTAAGCACGGTGGAGGATGAGATTGAACGGTTGCGCTACAGCTGGAACGATCGCCGCCCCTCAGCGCTCGACGCGCTACTGGGGGCGGAGGTGGAAAATCTTGACCTCTTTGATCGCCTGCATCTACAAAACGTCATTGCCGTATGCCAGCAGGCAACAACGATTTCCGATGCCGGACGCCAGCTCTTTAACATTTCACGCCTCGGCAAAGCAACGGTCAACGACGCGGATCGGCTGCGCAAGTATCTGGCGCGCTTTGGCCTGAGCTGGGAAATGCTAAAGGATCAGCACAGCTCCAGCTGAAGGTTGTTATCGGTAATCACCTTCAGTACTCCTGCGGGCGGCATCACATCGGTATAGACCGCATCAACCATGCTGATGCTGCCCATATTCACCATCGCATTGCGGCCAAATTTGGAATGATCAACCACCAGCATTACGTGGCGGGAGTTTTCAATAATCGCCCGTTTGGTGCGCACTTCGTGGTAGTCAAACTCCAGCAACGAGCCATCGCTGTCGATGCCGCTGATGCCAAGAATGCCAAAATCGAGTCGGAACTGAGAGATAAAGTCGAGCGTGGCCTCACCGATAATACCGCCATCCCGGCTGCGCAGCTCGCCGCCGGCCAGAATGATGCGGAAATCCTCTTTCACCATAAGCGTATTGGCGACGTTGAGATTATTGGTGACGATGCGCAAATCGTTATGGTTAAGCAGCGCATGAGCCACCGCTTCCGGCGTGGTGCCAATATCGATAAACAGCGTCGCGCCATCGGGAATTTCACTCGCGACCTTACGGGCGATGCGCTCTTTTTCCTGGGTCTGGGTCGACTTCCTGTCGTGCCAGGAAGTATTCACCGAACTGGAAGGTAGCGCAGCGCCGCCGTGGTGGCGCAGAATCATTTTCTGATCGGCTAAATCATTCAGGTCGCGGCGAATGGTCTGCGGGCTGACGGCAAACTGTTCGACCAGTTCTTCGGTACTGACGTATCCCTGTTTTTTTACCAGCTCGATAATCGCGTCATGACGTTGTGTTTGTTTCATGAAATATCCCTGGGAATCTCTACGTTCGTTTTCGCACATTCTGCGTATCAACAAACGCCATCGCCAGCCCGGTCACCAGACCAGCCACGTGCGCACCGTTCGCAATCGACATGCCGAAAACATCAAACCATCCAGCAACTAAGCATACTAAGGAGAAGAGTATCAAGCCGCGCTGTAAATAAACGCCGCTCTGCGGATCGCGCTCGCCCCGCAGCCAGACATAGCCCATTAGCGCATAGACTACGCCGGAGAGTCCGCCAAACCACGGGCCGCTGAACTGATGCTGCACAAAGCCGCTCAGCAAAGCGGCGATCACCGTAATCACCACCAGCTTGCCGCTGCCGATTCGCTTTTCTACCGCCCCGCCGAGGTACCACCACCATAGCAGGTTGAACAGAATATGCATCAGCGAGAAGTGCATAAGGGCATGGCTAAAGTAGCGCCAGACTTCAAATTTCAGCGAAGGATCGTAGGGCCAGGCCAGCAGCATCATGACCGGTTGATCGCCAATGACCGATTGCAGGACAAAGACGGCGATGCAGGCGAAGAGAACGCTCCAGGTAACCGGCCCGGCGTTGTGGCGAAGCGTCGCTAAAAAAGGGAATCGCTGGTAGTGCAGCCCGCTATTGGTGTGCCCCGACTGCCAGCTGGCGGCCAGATAGCGCGGATCGGCTGGATTTTCAAGAAATCGGGCCAGTTCGGCCTGCACGCGCGCGGCCTGGCTCTCGTCAGCCAGCCAGATATCGCTCTGCGTATGCTGCTGAATAGTCAAAATAATTCCCTGCGTCGCCATATAGTCGACAAACGCCTGGGCCACGCGCGGGTTGGCAAAAGAGGTAATCATTAACATGCAGCGGTTCGCTTATTCCACACAAAGGGGGATATTATAGCCACAACCTGCGCTAACGCCTAAACTGCGCCATGCGCGACTTCCGCCGGAAAATGCCGGTGCCAGGCATCAAACCCGCCGTCCACGCTGTACACCTTGTCGTAACCCTGCTGCAGCAGATATTGCGCAGCGCCCTTGCTGCTATTACCGTGATAGCACATCACCATGACCGCCGTATCAAAGTCGTTGTCGCGCATAAACGCGCCCAGCGTATCGTTGGTCAGATGAAACGCGCCCGGCGTATGGCCCATCGCGAAGCTTTGCGGGTCGCGGATATCCACCAGCACCGCCGTCTGCTGATGCATTTTCTGGTGGGCTTCTTCTACGTTAATACATTCAAAGTGATCCATAAGCTCTCTTTTTTTCTACAGGCAGGCGACGAAACGCCCCGGATTTTAGCGCCTAGTGTACAGCCTGGCGCGAAATAAACGCCAATATGTTACACGCATCACTCTGAAATGTTTTTTTGATGTTACCAATGGCGCGATTGTTTGCTATATTGAGCGATATCGAACATTTGTGAGCTTAAACGAAAGTGTAAGAGGTAGCAGCGTGGAAACCAAAGATCTGATTGTGATAGGGGGAGGCATCAACGGTGCCGGTATCGCGGCAGACGCCGCAGGGCGTGGTTTATCCGTGCTGATGCTGGAGGCGCGCGATCTGGCCTGCGCGACATCCAGCGCCAGCTCAAAGCTGATTCACGGCGGGCTGCGCTACCTCGAACACTATGAATTCCGCCTGGTGAGCGAAGCGCTGGCCGAGCGTGAAGTGTTATTAAAAATGGCCCCGCATATCGCCTTCCCGATGCGTTTTCGCTTACCGCATCGCCCGCACCTGCGTCCGGCGTGGATGATCCGCATTGGCCTGTTTATGTACGACCATCTCGGTAAGCGCACCAGCCTGCCTGGATCAACCGGTTTGCGTTTTGGTACAGAATCAGTACTTAAACCTGAAATCGTGCGCGGTTTCGAATATTCCGACTGCTGGGTCGACGATGCGCGCATGGTGCTGGCCAATGCCCAGATGGTTGTGCGTAAAGGTGGAGAAGTACGCACGCGCACCCGCGCCATTTCAGCAAAACGTGAAAACGGTTTGTGGATTGTCGAAGCGGAAGATATTGATAGCGGTGAAAAGTTCACCTGGCAGGCGCGCGGTCTGGTTAACGCGACCGGCCCGTGGGTCAAACAGTTCTTCGACGAGGGGATGCACCTGCGTTCTCCGTACGGTATCCGCTTGATTAAAGGCAGTCATATCGTCGTACCGCGTGTACATACGCAGAAGCAGGCCTATATCCTGCAAAATGAAGATAAACGCATTGTCTTTGTGATCCCGTGGATGGACGAGTTCTCCATCATCGGCACCACCGACGTCGAATATAAAGGCGATCCAAAAGCGGTGGCGATCGATGACAAAGAGGTTAACTATCTGCTGAACGTCTATAACGCTCACTTTAAAAAACAACTCACCCGGGACGATATTGTCTGGACCTACTCGGGCGTGCGCCCGCTGTGCGATGATGAATCTGATTCACCGCAGGCGATCACCCGCGACTACACCCTCGATATTCATGATGAGAACGGCCAGGCGCCGCTGCTATCGGTCTTCGGCGGTAAGCTCACCACCTACCGTAAGCTGGCCGAACACGCGCTGGAGAAACTGACGCCTTACTACAAAGGCATTGGCCCGGCATGGACCAAAACCGCGGTGCTGCCCGGCGGCGATATCGGCGGCGGCCGTGATGACTATGCGGCTAAGCTGCGCCGCCGCTTCCCGTTTATCAGTGAATCGATGGCCCGCCATTACGCCCGCACCTACGGCAGCAACAGCGAGTTGATCCTTGATAAGGCGACCTCGCTGGACGATCTGGGCGAACATTTCGGTCATGAGTTTTTTGAAGCCGAACTGCGCTATCTGGTTGAACATGAATGGGTTCGTTCACTGGATGACGCTATCTGGCGGCGGACCAAGCAGGGCATGTGGCTCACGGATGAACAGCAGGCGCGCATTAGCGAATGGCTGGCGCAGCACGCGGGAAAGTCTGAGCTGTCGCTGGCGTCATAACAGCGTAAATAGTAACGGGGCCCGTAGGCCCCGTTTTTTTATGGCAACCCCGTTACAGCCTTACCGGATCGATATGCCAGATATGGTCGGCATACTCTTTAATCGTGCGGTCGGACGAGAAGTAACCCATATTAGCGATATTCAGCATCGCTTTATTGGCCCACTCCTCCGGATGACGGTACAGCTCATCCACCTTATCCTGACAATCCACGTAGCTACGGTAATCCGCCAGAACCTGATAGTGGTCGCCGAAGTTAATCAGCGAATCCAGCAGGTCGCGGTAACGTCCCGGTTCAGATGGACTAAACAGGCCGGTGCCAATCTGCGTCAGCGCCTGGTGCAGCTCTTCATCCTGCTCGTAGTAATCACGCGGTTTATAGCCATTGGCCCGCAGGGCTTCAACTTGTTCCGCTGTATTACCGAAGATAAAGAAATTATCCGCCCCAACGTGCTCCTGCATCTCAACGTTAGCGCCATCCAGAGTACCAATGGTTAACGCACCGTTAAGCGCGAACTTCATGTTGCTGGTACCGGACGCCTCCGTCCCTGCCAGAGAGATCTGCTCGGAGAGATCCGCCGCCGGAATGATCAGCTGCGCGAGGCTAACGCTGTAGTTAGGAATAAACACCACTTTCAGCTTATCGCCAACTTCCGGATCGTTATTCACTACCGCCGCGACATCATTAATTAAATGAATAATATGCTTCGCCATATAGTAAGCCGAAGCCGCCTTTCCGGCGAAAATATTCACTCGCGGTACCCACTCAGCGTCAGGATCGGCTTTGATGCGATTGTAGCGAGTGATCACATGCAGCACGTTCATCAACTGACGTTTGTACTCGTGAATACGCTTGATCTGCACATCAAACAGAGCCTTCGGGTTGACGACCACGTTAAGCTGCTGGCCGATGTAGTTCGCCAGCCGCTGCTTGTTTTCCAGCTTGGCCTGGCGTACCGCCTGATTGACCTTCGGATAGTCGATATGCTGCTCCAGCTCCTTCAGCTGACTTAAATCCGTGCGCCAGGTATGACCGATATTTTCATCCAGCACTTTTGACAACGGCGGATTCGCCAGCGCCAGCCAGCGGCGCGGAGTCACGCCATTCGTGACATTGGTGAAGCGCATCGGAAAAATTTTGGCAAATTCGGCAAACAGCGACTCAACCATCAGCCGGGAGTGCAGCTCCGACACGCCGTTGACCTTGTGGCTTACCACCACCGCCAGCCACGCCATACGGACGCGACGCCCGTTAGACTCGTCGATAATCGACGTACGACCCAGCATCGCCGTATCGTTGGGATACTGCTCCTGCAGGGTCTTCAGGAAGTAGTCATTAATCTCGAAAATAATCTGCAAATGACGCGGCAGAATTTTACCCAGCATGTCGACGGGCCAGGTCTCCAGCGCTTCGCTCATCAGGGTATGGTTGGTATAAGAGAAGACCTGGCAGGTTACCTCGAACGCCTCATCCCAGCTGAACTTGTGCTCGTCAATCAGCAGGCGCATCAGCTCCGGAATCGACAGCACCGGGTGCGTGTCATTGAGATGAATCGCGATTTTATCCGCCAGATTGGCGTAGGTTTTATGCAGCTGGTAGTGGCGGCTGAGGATATCTTGTACCGTCGCCGACACGAGGAAATACTCCTGGCGCAGGCGCAGTTCGCGCCCGGAATAGGTGGAGTCATCCGGATAAAGTACCCGCGACACGTTCTCGGAGTGGTTTTTATCTTCCACCGCCGCGAAGTAGTCGCCCTGATTAAATTTACCGAGGTTAATCTCGCTGCTGGCCTGCGCGCTCCACAGACGCAGCGTATTGGTGGCGTCGGTATCAAAACCCGGGATAATCTGATCGTAGGCTTCAGCAATAATCTCTTCGGTTTCCACCCAGCGTGAATGTTTACCTTCCTGCTGAATGCGGCCGCCGAAACGCACTTTATAGCGCGTATTGTGGCGCTCAAATTCCCACGGGTTACCATACTCCAGCCAGTAATCCGGGGACTCTTTCTGCCGCCCATCGACGATGTTTTGCTTAAACATGCCGTAGTCGTAGCGAATACCGTAGCCACGGCCCGGTAAACCCAGCGCCGCCAGCGAGTCAAGGAAGCAGGCGGCCAGACGCCCCAGGCCGCCGTTGCCCAGGCCCGGGTCATTCTCTTCATCAATCAGCTCTTCAAGATTCAGCCCCATCTCTTCCAGCGCGCTATTCACATCTTCATAAATACCTAGCGATAACAGCGCGTTGGATAAAGTACGGCCAATCAAAAATTCCATCGACAGATAGTATACCTGGCGCACCTCCTGAGAGAGCTGCGCCCGGTTTGAACGTAGCCAGCGCTCAACCATGCGATCGCGAACGGCGAACAGCGTAGCATTAAGCCATTCATGCTTGTTCGCGATAGCCGGATCTTTACCGATAATAAACATCAGTTTATAAGCAATAGAGTGCTTTAACGCCTCAACGCTCAGGGTGGGTGATGAGTAGCTAAAAGGTACATTCATAGCTTTGCTCCTGGTTACAGCAAGCGTTGATAAAGTTCGCGGTAAGAGTTTGCGGCAACCTGCCAGCTAAAATCCATATTCATCGCCTGGCGCTGGACGTAACGCCAGAGCGATGGGCGCGACCACAGGACGAACGTGCGTCGAATGGCCCGCAGCAGCGACACAGCGTTGCTATCTTCAAAAACAAAGCCGGTAGCCAGACCGTCGGCGAGATTCTCCAGCGAGCAGTCGGAAACGGTGTCTGCCAGACCGCCGGTGCGCCGCACCAGCGGTAGCGTGCCGTACTTCAGGCCGTACAGCTGGGTCAAGCCGCACGGTTCAAAACGGCTGGGCACCAGAATCACATCGGCACCGCCCATAATGCGGTGAGAGAATGCCTCATGGTAGCCAATCTGAACGCCGACTTTGCCCGGATGCTCGGCCGCAGCGGCCAGGAAGCCCTCCTGCAGTACCGGATCGCCAGCCCCCAGCAGCGCCAGCTGACCGCCCTGCTCCAGCAGGCCCGGCAGCGCCTCCAGCACCAGGTCCAACCCTTTCTGGCTGGTCAAACGGCTAACCACGGCAAACAGCGGCGCTTTATCATCCACCTTCAGCCCCATGGCGATTTGCAGCTGACGTTTGTTCTCAGCCTTCTCTTCCAGCCGATCGCGGTCATAGCGCGCGGCCAGCAGCAGGTCGCTTTCCGGATTCCAGATATGATCATCCACTCCGTTGAGGATCCCCGAAAGGCGGCCCTCATGTTGTCGCTGGCGCAGCAGCCCTTCCATCCCGTAAGCGAACTGCGGCTCGGTGATTTCGCGGGCATAGGTTGGACTAACCGCCGTAATATGGTCGGCGTAGTAAAGACCCGCCTTCAGGAAGGAGATCTGACCGTTAAATTCGAGGCCATGAACGTTATAGAACGACCAGGGCAGCTCAATGTCGTTCATATGCCACGAGTAGAACATCCCCTGATAGGCCAGGTTATGCACCGTAAAGACTGACTTCGCCGGGTGGCCGCGCGCCGCCAGGTAGGCAGGGGTCAGCCCCGCATGCCAGTCGTGGGCGTGAACAACATCGGGACGCCAGAAAGGATCCAGGCCGCAGGCCATCTCGCTGCCTACCCAGCCCAGCAGCGCGAAGCGCAGCACGTTGTCGGTATAGGCATGCTGATTGGTATCGTGGTAAGGGCTCCCCGGACGATCGTAGAGATGCGGGGCATCAATCAGATAGATGCCCACGCCGTTAAAGTGGCCGAACAGTAAAGTGATACGCCCGGCAAACGTCTCCCGGCGCGTTACCACCTGCGCATCCGTCACGCCGCGGCGGATATCAGGAAACGCGGGCAACAGTACGCGCGTATCAACGCCCCCGGCAATTTGCGCTGCAGGCAGCGCGCCGATCACATCCGCCAGTCCACCGGTTTTTAACAGCGGGAACATCTCTGAACATACATGTAATACCTGCATTAGCGCTCCTGTGGGTACCCCAATTTCCGCAGCATGTCGCGGGTGACCAGCACGATACCTTCCTCCGAGCGGTAGAAACGGCGTGCATCCTCTTCCGCGTTCTCACCAACAACCATACCTTCCGGTATCACGCAGGCACGGTCAATAATGCAGCGACGCAGGCGGCACGAACGGCCAACCCAAACCTCTGGCAGCAAGACTGCCGAATCAATATTACAGAATGAATTCACCCGCACGCGCGGGAACAGCACCGACTGCACAACCACCGAACCGGAGATGATACAGCCGCCGGAGACCAGCGAGTTGAGGGTCATCCCGTGGCTACCCGAGCGGTCCTGAACGAATTTCGCCGGAGGCAGAGGCTCCATATGGGTGCGAATCGGCCAGTTCTGATCGTACATATCCAGTTCCGGGGTCACCGAAGCCAGATCGAGGTTGGCTTTCCAGTACGCTTCCAGGGTCCCGACATCCCGCCAATAGGGCTCAGACTGCGGATCGGACTGCACGCAGGAGAGCGGGAAAGGATGTGCATAAGCCATGCCAGCTTTGGTGATTTTCGGAATGATGTCTTTACCAAAATCGTGGCTGGAGCTTTCATCGCTGTCGTCTTCTTCCAGAAGCTCATAAAGGTAATCCGCGTCAAAGACATAGATACCCATACTCGCCAGCGATTTGCTCGCATCGCCCGGCATCGCCGGAGGGTTAGCCGGTTTTTCGACGAAATCGATAATCTTATCGCTCTCGTCCACCGCCATTACGCCGAACGCCCGTGCTTCTTCAATAGGCACCGGCATACAGGCAACGGTGCAACGCGCGCCTTTTTCGACATGGTCGATAAGCATCCGCGAGTAGTCTTGTTTGTAGATATGGTCGCCGGCGAGGATGACGACATACTCCGCCTTGTAGCGACGAATGATGTCGAGGTTCTGCGTCACCGCGTCCGCGGTGCCGCGATACCAGTTTTCTCCCTGCATCCTTTGCTGGGCGGGCAGCAGGTCAACAAATTCGTTCATCTCTTCATTGAAAAAAGACCAGCCGCGCTGAATATGCTGCACCAGAGTATGCGATTGATACTGGGTGATGACGCCGATACGACGAATACCTGAGTTAATACAGTTAGATAACGCAAAATCGATAATACGGAACTTGCCGCCGAAATGGACAGCAGGTTTCGCGCGTTTATTGGTCAGATCCTTCAGACGGGTACCACGTCCCCCGGCAAGGATCAGCGCAACGGATTTGATCGGCAACTGACGCGCCAGCATCAATGGATCGTTCTTTTCTACCCCAACCATAATTAACTCCTTTTTTACTCCCCAGCTTGCCTGCCCTTCTCGTCGCGCCGCCGCTTCGAGACCAACCGGAAGCCCCGAGGTTACGACCTTTGAAATACGCACACTCCGTGCGCGGGCCCATGCCAGACAGCCATAGTGACCGGATTATCCTCTCCGGCGAAAGGTGGAATGGCGCGCCATTCCCCCGCGGGTAAAACCATCTCTGCCACCTCGGCGGTGGCGTTCAGCGCCATCAGCCAGCGATCGGACAATATGATCTGCATGCGCGGCGCACCGTGCTGCCATTCATCAGCGGACAGCGGCTGAGCATGTTGGTTTAACCAGCGAACGCTGCCGTCTCCCTCCTGCCACCAGCGATTATCGGTTAAAGCCGAAATACGCTGGCGCAGATGAATCAACGCGGCGGTGAACGCGGTCAGCCCGCGGTTAGTATGGTTCCAGTCCAGCCAGGTCAACGCATTGTCCTGACAGTAAGCATTGTTGTTACCATGCTGGCTGTGACCGTGTTCGTCACCCGCCAGCAGCATCGGCGTTCCCTGCGCCAGCAGTAGCGTCGCCAGAAGAGCGTGAACGCTGGCACGGCGCCGCTCAATGACGGCAAGACTCCCTTCTAATCCTTCTATACCATGATTGTTGCTGTAGTTATTGTTAGTCCCATCGCGATTCTCCTCCCCGTTTGCCTCATTGTGTTTCTGATTGAAACAAACGCAGTCGCGCAGGGTGAAACCATCGTGCGCGGTGACCAGGTTAATCGCCGCCGACGGCGCTCTGCCGTTACGCTGGAAAACGTCGCTCGAGGCGGCAAAACGCAGCGCGAAGTCGCCCAGCGAGACGTTCTGCTGTAGCCAGAATCGACGTGCGGTATCGCGGAAATGGTCGTTCCACTCAGCAAACAACGGCGGAAAGTTACCGACCTGGTAGCCCCCGGGACCGATATCCCAGGGCTCGGCAATCAGCTTCACTTCCGCCAGCCGCGGATCGTTACGAATGGCCTCAAACAGCGGCGCATCCTGACGAAACTCCGGCGTCCGCCCCATTACCGAGGCGAGATCGAAACGAAAACCGTCGACGTGGCACTCATCGACCCAAAAGCGCAGACACTGGCGCGCATACTCCACCACCCCGGGATGGCTGAGGTTGAGGGTGTTCCCGCAGCCGGTCCAGTTGTGGTAATCACCGTCTTCCCTGATCCAATAATAGCTACGGTTGTCGATTCCGCGCAGGGAGAAGGTCGGCCCTTCCAGGTCTATCTCCGCGCTATGGTTCAACACCACGTCAAGGATCACTTCAATACCTGCCGCGTGCAGCGCTTTTACCGCATCGCGAAATTCGTTTAACGCCTGCTCCGGCGCGCTGGCGTAGCGCGTATCGAGGGCAAAAATCGCCAGCGGGTTGTAGCCCCAATAGTTGCTTAACCCCATCCTCTGCAGACGCGGTTCGCTGGCGAACTGCGCCACCGGCATTAACTCTAGTGCAGTAATGCCGAGCGTGCGGAAGTATTCGATCATCACCGGATGACCCAGCGCTTTGTAGGTGCCGCGGATCTCTTCCGGCAGCTCAGGGTGCAGCCAGGTCAGCCCCTTGACGTGGGCTTCATAAATCACCGTCTGGCCCCACGGCGTGCGCGGCGGCTTATCGCCGCGCCAGTCATAATGGAGGTCGATTACCCGCGACTTCGGCGCTATTGCCGCGCTATCGCGGTTATCGGGAACGCCATCGCCGCCGTGAAGTCGCTCGTCGTCAGGCAGTCCGCCATCCACCTGGTGGCAGCAGGGATCGAGCAGCAGCTTTGCCGGATTGAAACGGTGCCCCTGCGCCGGGTCCCAGGGGCCGTGGACGCGGTAGCCGTAGCGCAGACCTGGCCCGACATCGGCGAGCCAGCCGTGCCAGATATCGCCGCTGCGTGCGGGCAGGTCGACTCGCCGCTCATTGCCCTGCTCGTCAAACACGCAGAGTTCCACCCGCTCCGCATGGACGGAAAAGAGCGCGAAATTCACGCCCTTACCGTCGTAGCTGGCCCCTAAAGGCGCGGGCTTTCCTGCCGTGAGTGCGATCATTGCGCCTCCCGCACCAGCCATACCGTCGCCAGCGGCGGCAGCGTAATGGAGAGCGAGTGTTCACGACCGTGGCTGGCGATCGGGTCGCTCTCGACGACGCCGCCGTTGCCGGTATTGCTACCGTGGTAGTGCATAGAGTCGGTGTTCAGCTCTTCACGCCAGCGGCCAGGCTGGTTGATGCCAAAGCGATACTCATGGCGCGGCACTGGCGTGAAGTTGCTGGCGACGATAATTTCGTTACCCGCCCTGTCGCGACGAACAAAGATAAAGACCGAGCGCTCGTGGTCGTCCACCACCAGCCATTCAAATCCGTAGGGGTCAAAATCCAGTTCATGCAGCGCTTTATGGTGGCGATAAGTATGGTTGAGATCGCGCACCAGCCGCTGAACGCCGTGGTGCCAGTTATCGCCGCCTTCCAGCAGATGCCAGTCGAGGCTTGTATCGTGGTTCCACTCTCGCCCTTGAGCAAACTCATTGCCCATAAACAGGAGCTTTTTACCGGGGAAGGCAAACAGCCAGCCGTAGTACGCGCGCAGGTTAGCGAACTTCTGCCAGGCATCGCCCGGCATACGGTCGAGAATCGATTTTTTGCCGTGCACGACCTCATCATGAGAGAGCGGCAGGACAAAGTTTTCGGTGTAGTTGTAGAGCATACCGAAGGTCATCTTGTCGTGATGATGTCGGCGATGCACCGGGTCCAGCTTCATATAGTCGAGGGTGTCGTGCATCCAGCCAAGGTTCCACTTGAACCAGAAGCCGAGCCCGCCGGTGGAGGAAGGACGAGACACGCCGGGGAAATCGGTCGACTCTTCCGCCATCGTCACCGCGCCCGGCGTCTGCTCGCCCAGCACGCGGTTGGTATTGCGCAGAAACTCAATGGCTTCAAGGTTTTCCCGACCGCCGAATTCGTTCGGCACCCACTCGCCCTGTTTGCGGCTATAGTCGCGATAAATCATTGATGCCACCGCATCAACCCGCAGCGCGTCAATGCCGAAGCGTTCGATCCAGTACAGCGCATTGCCGACCAGATAATTACTGACCTCGCGACGACCGTAGTTGTAAATCAGGGTGTTCCAGTCCTGGTGGTAGCCTTCGCGCGGGTCGCTATGTTCATACAACGAGGTGCCGTCAAACGAGGCGAGCGCGAAATCATCCGCCGGAAAATGGCCGGGTACCCAGTCCAGAATCACGTTCAGGCCCGCAGCGTGCGCGGCGTTGATAAAGTAGAGGAAATCCTCCCGGGTGCCGAAGCGACGAGTTGGCGCATATAGCCCGGTTGGCTGATAGCCCCAGCTGCCGTCAAACGGATGCTCATTAACCGGTAGTAGTTCAAGATGGGTGAAGCCCATCCATTTGGCATAAGGCACCAGTTGGTCGGCAAGCTCGCGGTAGCTCAGCCAGAAGTTATTATCGGTATGGCGACGCCAGGAGCCGAGGTGCACCTCATAAATCGAGATTGGCGCATCAAACTGGTTAGCCAGCTTGCGCTCCGGCGGCTGCTGGACCTTTTCCGGCAGCCCGCAGATGAGCGAGGCGCTATCCGGGCGCATCTGCGCTTCAAAAGCGTAAGGGTCGGACTTCACCCGCAGGTTGCCGTGGGCATCAATCAGCTCGAATTTATACAGCTGGCCGTTCAGCGCGCCGGGAACGAACAGCTCCCAGATGCCGGACTCTTTACGCAGGCGCATCGGGTGGCGGCGACCATCCCAGTAGTTAAACTGGCCGACGACCGACACCCGACGGGCGTTAGGCGCCCAGACCGAGAAACGCGTGCCGACCACGCCGTCCATAGTATCGGCATGCGCGCCCAACGTTTCATACGGACGCAGGTGCGTGCCTTCCGACAGCAGCCAGACATCCAGATCCTGCAGCAGCGGGCCAAAACGATACGGGTCATCGATCAGATTCTGCTGCCCGTGCCAGGTGACAGCCAACTGATAACGAAAAGGATTTTTACGACGCGGCAGAACGCCGCTAAAGAAACCGCGCGAGTCGAGGCATTCCAGCTTGCCGACTTTGCGTCCGGTTTTTGGTTCAATGACCCACACTTCGGTGGCATCGGGTAATAATGCACGAACTTCCAGCCCGGCGTCGGTGTAATGCATGCCAAGCACGGAAAAAGGATCCGCAAAATGGCCGGCGATAAGCGCATTAATCACGTCCTTATCGATACGATTAGACATGGTTTCATCCTGTTGTAGGTGTCGCCCTTTCCTGTATCTGGCGACTTTTTTTTGACCTGAACGGCGCAGCACGTTACGCGTCCCCCTGCTCCGTCCCACCTTCAGGTAAGGAGACGTCATGACTCCTTACTTAAAGCATAGCCAAGGCTGAGTTACCTCCGTTGGGAAAAATCTAACATTCGCGTTTACTCCTTGTATTACGCAAAAAAAAGGGGTGTTTCAACACCCCTTTTCTCATCTTGTGACGACTACGCCAGCTGTCTTAGCATACGGCGGAGCGGCTCGGCGGCCCCCCACAGTAGCTGGTCACCAACGGTGAACGCCGACAGATACTCCGGCCCCATATTCAGTTTACGCAGGCGCCCCACCGGGGTGGTCAGGGTGCCGGTGACGGCAGCCGGGGTCAGCTCACGCATAGTAATATCACGATCGTTCGGCACCACTTTGGCCCACGGGTTGTGCGCGGCCAGCAGTTCTTCAACGGTCGGAATAGAAACATCTTTTTTCAGCTTGATGGTAAACGCCTGGCTATGGCAGCGCAGCGCGCCAACGCGAACGCACAGGCCGTCTACCGGAATCGGTGAGGCGGTCGCGAGGATTTTGTTAGTCTCCGCCTGGCCTTTCCACTCTTCACGGCTCTGGCCGTTATCCAGCTGTTTGTCGATCCATGGGATCAGGCTGCCCGCCAGAGGAACGCCAAAGTTATCCACCGCCAGTTCGCCGCTGCGGGTCAAAGAGGTGACTTTGCGTTCAATCTCCAGGATTGCGGAAGCCGGATCCGCCAGCTCAGCCGCAACATGGCTGTGCAGCTGGCCCATCTGGGTCAGCAGTTCGCGCATATGACGCGCACCGCCGCCGGAAGCCGCCTGGTAAGTCGCCACGCTCACCCACTCAACCAGATCCTGAGCAAACAGGCCGCCGAGGGACATCAGCATCAGGCTAACGGTACAGTTGCCGCCGACAAAGGTTTTAACGCCGTTGTTCAGACCTGCGGTAATGACATCCTGGTTCACCGGGTCAAGAATAATGATGGCGTCGTCTTTCATGCGCAGCGAAGAGGCGGCGTCAATCCAGTAGCCCTGCCAGCCGCTTTCACGCAGCTTCGGGTAAATATCGTTGGTGTAATCGCCGCCCTGACACGTGACAATAATGTCCAGCGCCTTCAGTGCTTCCAGATCGAATGCATCCTGAAGCGTGCCACCGGTACTGCCACCAAAGGATGGAGCAGGCTGCCCCAACTGGGAGGTGGAGAAAAAAACAGGGCGAATGGCGTCAAAATCGCGCTCTTCTACCATGCGTTGCATGAGGACAGAGCCGACCATTCCGCGCCAGCCGATAAAACCAACATTTTTCATAACGTATTCCTGCGAGGTGTGTGCTGTTTGTTCCAGGCCAGTTTCCTACTGGTTAGTCCTTCACATTACAAAATGCAGCTAAAGTCGCAAGTGAAATTAATCAATGATTGCCAGGCAATCAGTAACGCAGCTAATTTTGCCTGGCGGCCGCCGTCACTGGCACCCCGGAATACCCGAATAATTATCAGGGAATTTAGATTGAGAAGGGAATATTTTCCGCCGCTATTTTATTGATCAAGATTATGGATTACAGCAGAAATTGGGTTGTTTTATTCTTGCGGAGAAGACCGAAAAAACCAGGCGTGGCGTGGGTTTGTGAGCCGTATGACGTTTATCGTATTTCTGATAGTGGCAGATCGGGAGAGGGTTAAAGCTAAAGGTTTTCGATATAAGTCGAGCATGAAATTAACCCGGCATCGCTTCGCTCCGCCGGGTTATCACTTTGGCGTTTAGCTCAACAGCGTAAACGCAATCATACCAACAATCGCCCCGACGGTGCCGAGGATGGTTTCCATCATCGTCCAGGTTTTCAGCGTTTGCGCTTCGGTCGCGCCGGTAAACTTGCCGAACAACCAGAAGCCCGCGTCGTTAACGTGGCTGACCACGATAGAACCGCCGGCGATACAGATAGAGAGCGCCGCCATCTGCGCGCCGCTGTAGTGCAGCTGTTCAATAACCGGCATCACCAGCCCGACTGCCGTCAGGCAGGCAACGGTCGCGGAACCCTGAATAATACGCACCGCCGCCGCCAGCACGAAGCAGGTGATGGCAATCGGCAGGCCCATACCGGTTAACGCTTCACCGAGGGCAGGGCCTACGCCGGAGTCGACCAGCACCTGTTTAAACACCCCGCCCGCACCGATGACCAGCAGGATGATGCCCGCAGGCTGGAGCGCATGACCGCAAATCTCCATCACCCGATCTTTAGCCATTCCCTGACGTACCGCCAGACCATAGATAGCCACCAGGCACGCCACCAGAATCGCGGTAAACGGATGGCCGATAAACTCAAACCATTCGTAAGCGGTAGAACCTTCCGGCACAAAGCGCGCGGCGATGGTTTTCAGGCCAACCAGCACCAGCGGCAGCAGAATCAGCGACAGGCTGAAGCCGAACGACGGCATTTTGCCTTCGCCAAGGTGTGGCTCGCTAATATCGTCCGGAATGTGCAGTTCAACATAGCGGCTGATGAAGTTACCCCACAGCGGCCCGGCAATAATCATCCCCGGGATAGCGGCGCACAGGCCAATCAGGATCATCCAGCCAAAGTCGGCATGCATCTGCGAGGCGAGCAGCATCGGCGCAGGCCCCGGTAGCAGGAACGCGGCCGCGGCGGCTACGCCAGCAAACAGCGGGATCACCAGCTTCACAAGGTTGGTGCCGGTATGGCGCGCCATTGAGAAAGCCACGCTGATCAGCAGCACGATCGCCACTTCAAAAAACAGCGGCAGCGCGCAGATAAGCCCGGCCAGACCTATCGCATAATGGGCGCGATTGTGGCCGAAAGATCTCAGCATCTTAACGGCAATCTGGTCGACCGCGCCGGTTTCATGCAGGATCTTACCAAACATAGCCCCTAACGCGACGACGATAGCCAGAAAACCCAGCGTGCCGCCCATGCCTTTTTCCATCGTCGCCGCGATCTTATCTAACGGCATTCCGGAAAAAAGCCCTGCTCCAATAGAAACCACCATCAAAGCCACGAAGGCATGCATACGCGCCTTCATGACTAAAAACAGCAGCAGCAAAACGGAGCCGACTGCTGTCAAAACAAGCGTTAATGTACTCACTAGTTACTGCCTTTGTTGATCACCTCAATGGTGCTGGCGACCACGCCTTCCAATGACTGGTCGATATCGACGATTAACACATCGCTTTCATCCGCGCCCGGTTCCTGCAGCGTCTCAAACTGCGTAACCAGCATCTGAGTCTTAAAGAAGTGGCCTTTACGCGCCTTCAGACGTTGTTCGATAACCGCAAAATCACCTTTCAGATAGATAAAGGAGAGGTTCGGGTTACCTTTACGCAGGATGTCGCGATAGCTCTTTTTCAACGCGGAGCAGACAATCAGCGACACTTTATTGGTGCGCTGCATAGCAAAGGCGGCATCGTTCAGCGCCTGCAGCCACGGGGTGCGGTCGTCGTCATTTAACGGTTCGCCGGAAGCCATCTTGTTGATATTGCTGCGCGGATGAAGAAAGTCGCCGTCGAGAAACGCGGCGTGCAGTTGATGCGCCACTTCGCTGGCGACAGCGGATTTCCCGCTGCCGGAAACGCCCATCAGGACATAGATGTGGTGATCATGGTTAGTCGTGCTCAAAGCTTCCTCCCACTGGACACATACGCGCAGCCTGGCAGCGTTTAACGGCGTGGAATACTGGCGTACAGATTAATTGTTACGGGTAACTGTTATCGGTAACATTGTCATGCCGGAGTAGTGGAGAAGCAATAACCATTCGTGCCAGATGTGAATATGTGTGATCTACTTCAAATTTGTCAGTTTAAATAGATCCGCCCGGTGACAATGTGAAACCTAAATCTAACATCTTAGGCGTCACCGCTTCACCGCGTATCCGCGCCAGCAGACGTTCAGCGCCAATCCGCCCCATACGCTCACGCGGCGTCAGCACGCTGGCCAGACGCGGCTCCATCACCTGACCAATATCGTGGCCGTGGAAACCGGCAATCGCCATATCGTCAGGGATTTTAAGCCCCAGCCGCTGGCACTCAAACGCTGCGCCGACCGCAAGGTCATCGTTGGTACAGAAAATGCCGTCAAGCTGCGGATATTCGCGACGCGCCTGGCGCATTAGCTCAATTCCCGATGAATAAGAAGAAGACTGCTCAACCATCACGCTGTAGGGCGTCATTCCGGCATCAAGCATCGCTTGCTCATACCCCTTCTGTTTGATGATAGTACGTTCATCAAGACGTGCGCCAAGATAGGCAACGTGACGGTGACCATGATTGATAATCGCCGCGGTCATCTGTCGGGCCGCTTCAAAGTTATCAAAGCCGACGGCGATATCGAGGCACGGCGACTGACTGTCCATCAGCTCCACAACCGGGATACCCGCGACTTCAATCATCTTCAGGGTTCGCGGCGTATGGGTCCGTTCGGTAAGGATCAGGCCGTCAATATTCCAGGAGAGCATCGATTCCAGGCGTTTTTCTTCCATTTCCGGCTTATAGCCGTAGTGCGCCAGCATAGTCTGATAGCCGAAAGAGTCGGTTACGCTTTCAATACCGCGCAGCACTTCCGAGAAGACCTGGTTAGTTAACGAGGGCAGCAGCACGCCAATGGCGCGGCTGGTCGCATTAGAGAGGATATCAGGGGCGCGATTAGGAATATAACCCAGTTCATCGAGAGCAACGGCAATCTTGCCACGCAGCGCTTCGGAAACCTGTTCCGGGTTACGTAAATAGCGACTGACCGTCATTTTGGTCACGCCGACAAGATCGGCTACATCCTGAAGTACGGGTCTTTTCTTTTTCATCGTCCTGACTGTGATAAACGGGAGACATTTTCTCAGTTTATCACGGACAAAGCCCAACCTTCCCGGAGAAAAGAGGGCTAACAGATTAATTTAGAGTGGATACGCAAAATCATTCAAGTTGCATTGAGGCGGCAACGCAACGAACCCCCGGAAGCGTACAAGGGGTACGCGACCGGGGTGAGTGAGGAGAGCCAACAAAAATGCGGCTTGAAGGATGACGCGTATCAGACTGGCGGCAGATCGAACAGCAGTATCTCGCTATCGCCGTCAGCATGCACGGAAATCGCCTGCTCGTCCCAAATGGCCAGGCCATCGCTGGTGGTGGCCTTCGTTCCGTTGATGGTGACTTCACCTTTCACCACCTGGATCCACACCCGGCGTTCGGCGGCAATCTGATGCACCGACTGCTCATCTTTCAGCAGGGCCCAGCGGTACAGTTCCATATCCTGGTACACTTTCAGCGAGCCTTCGCGAGCATCCGGCGACAGCACCAGCTGTTTGCCCTGAACGGCGTCAAAGCGGCGCTGTTCGTAGCGCGGAGTGATGCCATTTTTTTCCGGCATAATCCAGATCTGGTACAGATGCAGTTTTTCCGTGGCGCTTGGGTTGTACTCAGAGTGACGAATACCGGTACCCGCGCTCATGATCTGAAACTCACCCGCCGGAACCTGCTCTTTGTTACCCATGCTGTCCTGATGCTCCACGGCCCCTTCCAGCACGTAGGTCAGAATTTCCATATCTTTATGCGGATGGGTACCGAAGCCCTGGCCTGCGTCGATCACGTCATCGTTGATAACCCGCAGCGCCGAGAAGCCCATAAAGTTAGGATCGTAATAGTTCGCGAAAGAGAAAGTATGCCAGGAATCCAGCCAGCCGTGGTTAGCGTGGCCGCGTTCGTTAGCTTTGCGTAAGTAGATCATGTTGCACCCCCATATGTTTTCGATGGGATAAGTGTGGACCCAATCCCCTGGCGATCATAGAGGGTGAAAATTGACTCCTCTGTTCAAAAAATATGAACAAGCACAGAGGAGCCGGAGTTGCTTATCCTGCAAGGGTTATAGTGGCGGGAGACGGCTGCTCAAAGCCGCGTTCAAGGATCTCGATATTCGTGAGAACCTCAGATTCCTTGACGAAATTAGGCTGGCCGTTAACGAGGGTTTCATACAGCGAATCATAGACGCGGCCATAGTCGCCGGTTTCAAGCGGAACCTCTTCCCGTACGGTTTCCCCTGCTTCATTGACGTACTCCAGCAGGCCCAACGTATCGTCCGCGCCGAATCCTGGCTCACCGGGCATGATATTCGCCTTCAGGCTGGTCTCCTGCTGGTCGATACCGTATTTAATAAATGACCCTTTATGACCATGGACGATGAATTTTGGGTAGGGCAGCTTCACCAGATGGCTGGATTTAACAATCGCTTTCAGATTGCCGTAGAACAGCTGGGCCTCAAAAGTATCGTCCGGGTTGGCCTGGTTGCGCAGGCTACGAATGTCGTAAGACACATGATCCGGGCGGCCAAACAGAGCAATAATTTGGTCCATGGTATGGACCCCCAGACCATAGAACGTCCCATCCTGCGGCAGGCCAGGCTTTCCACCATCTATCGGGCGATAGTTATCGAAATGGTTTTCAATCTCGACGAGCTCCCCCAGTTTGCCGCTCTCAATGACTTTCTTCGTGGTCAGAAAGCAGGAGTCAAAGCGGCGGTTCTGGTACGGAGTGACCGTCAGCCCTTTGCTTTTCGCCAGCGCGAATAGCGTCTTCGCCTCGTCCAGAGTCGGCGTAAAAGGCTTTTCGACCAGCACATTTTTACCCGCCTCCAGCGCCCGTTTGGCATAGTCAAAATGGCTGTCCGCGTGGGTACACACGATCACCAGCTTGACCTGCGGGTCGTTAAGCACTTCATCGAGATCGCTGGTGAAGTGGATGTGCGAATACTGCGGCGCCTGCTCCTCCGGCCTGGCGCTGCGGCGGAAGATATGCGCCACATGCCAGCGGTCTTTTCGGTGCAAAACATAGGGAAGATGGTAGCGGGTGGTACTTTTGCCGAATCCAATAAATGCGCAGTGTAAAGTCATAACGCTGTCCTTAGTTAATATCGCTGCTATTAACCATAGCGCAAGCCAGCAGCGAACTTAAACCCTACATTCAGAGGGGTATATTCTGAAATGTTAAATTTACCGTTCAAAATGATTGACCCCGCAGACTAATTTCTGGATAAGAGAAACCCTCAGGAAGAGAACATTTTTTATCCAGCGCGCTGGCGGTTAGTAAGCCACATCGTCCTTCTCTTTTCCAACCCACGATGACTAAGGAGTAGCCATCTCATTCGCATGGAAAGCAAGTACTTAGCCATAAATAGCGCTCTTCTCTTCTGGCTGCTTGGCCTGCTGGCATGGTGCTTCGAATCCACGTACATGGCCTTGTTATCTGGTTCTTTCTCCCTGTCATCCTTCGTTTTTCATTTTCAATACCATCGGGTTAACCATATGTTTAAAAAGAATAAAACTATCGACGTTACGCCACAGCCAGCCAGCGTACCCGCGCCGGTCAACGACAAAGTCACCTCTGCGGCCAGGAAGCCGGATACCACGGTCATCGCCAGCGGCATGCGCTTTGAAGGAAACATTATTGCGGCGGGTAATGTCGATATCTACGGCACGGTGAGCGGCGATATCGACGCGAAAGAGAACCAAATTAAGATCATGACCGGCGGCCTGCTGGAGGGAAACATTACCTGCCGCGAACTGGTTATTGACGGCTGCGTCATCGGCCAGTGCAGTAGCGATACCATTGAAATCGATAAAAACGGTAACGTCACCGGAACGCTGGCCTACCGTACGCTGGCCATTAAAAAGGGCGGCGTGTTTTCCGGCCAGGCAGAAGTGCTGCCGCCGGTCGCGGAAAAGAACAACGTGGTGGGATTCATCACAGATACCGCGGTAGAAACGAAAGAGAGAGCGGAAGCGCATACTGCCGAAGCGGCGCAGTAACCCACATCCGGGCGCAGGCTGAAAAAAAGCAAAAAAAAAAGCCAGCACCCGGCTGGCTAAAGTAATACTGGAAGCAATGTGAGCAATGTCGTGCTTTCAGGCTTTCCGCAAGGGTCTCCCTGAACGCAAAGCAATAATAATCATTCTCATTCGCACTTGTCCACCTCTTTTTGCAAAAAATAGTCGTTGATCCCTCTTTTAAAGTCAGTGATGTTTAGAAGGACGATTAACCCATCAAGGAAAATGAAGAATGAGCGACATAGTGATACGCCATGCCGAAGCCAAAGATTACGACGCAATCCGTCAGATCCATGCTCAGCCGGAGGTATATCGCAATACGCTACAGGTTCCTCATCCTTCCAGCCATATGTGGCACGAGCGACTAACCGACCGACCGGGCGTCAAACAGCTGGTCGCCAGCATAGATGACCAGGTCGTGGGACACCTCGCCATTGAGGTTATCCAGCGCCCGCGCCGGAGCCACGTCGCCGATTTCGGCATTTGCGTGGATTCACGATGGCACAATCGCGGCGTTGCCAGTGAGCTGATTCGCACCATGATCGACATGTGCGACAACTGGCTCCGCGTTGACCGTATTGAGTTGACGGTGTTTGTGGATAACGCTCCCGCGGTTGCGGTATATCAGAAATTAGGCTTTGAAATTGAAGGGACGGGGAGAAAGTATGCCCTGCGCAACGGCGAATATGTCGATGCCTACTTTATGGCGCGGCTGAAGGGGTGAAGCTCAACTAACCCTCTCCCGGCAGGGAGAGGGTTAGTTGAGGGTAAACCTAATACCCTGCGGTTAAATCATCCGGCGAACGCGGATCGGATGCGCCATACAGCGTGCCATCCGGGCCAACCATAATACTCTGGGTGCTGCCCATCGCCTCTTTCACCGCCACTTTCTGCCCTTTGCTCTCCAGCAGCTTCAGCGTATCCGGGCTAAACCCCTTCTCTACCCGCAGTTCGTCCGGCAGCCATTGATGGTGGAAGCGCGGGGCGTTGGTGGCTTCCGCGACGTTCATCCCAAAGTCGATGGTGTTCACCACCATCTGCAGTACCGTGGTGATGATGCGGCTGCCGCCCGGGCTACCGGTCACCAGCCAGGTTTTGCCATCTTTCACCACAATCGTTGGCGACATCGATGACAGCGGACGTTTTTTCGCCTCGACGGCGTTAGCGTCGCCGCCCACCAGCCCGTAGACGTTCGGCACGCCGGGTTTAGCTGAGAAATCATCCATCTGATTGTTCAGCAGAATGCCTGAGTTCCCCGCCACGATGCCGGTGCCAAAGGTGGTGTTCAGCGTATAGGTCACCGCAACGGCGTTACCGTCCTTATCCACCACCGAGAAATGGGTAGTCTGGTTGCTTTCATAGGGGGCCAGCTTACCGGGGCGAATCTGGCTCGACGGCTTCGCCTTATTGACATCAATCTGCCCGGCAATCGATTTAGCGTAGGCTTTGCTGGTCAGCGCCTGCCACGGCACCTTGACGAAGTCCGGATCGCCAAGGTATTCCGAACGGTCGGCATAGGCGTGCTTTTCAGCTTCGGCCATCACCTGCATGGCGTCGGCGCTGCCGAAGCCGTACTTATGCATATCGAAGTTTTCGAGGATACTCAGGATCTGCACGATATGAATGCCCCCGGACGATGGGGGCGGCATGGAGAACACCTGATAGCCGCGATACTCGCCGCTCACCGGCGTACGTTCAACCGCGTTGTAATTCGCCAGATCCGCTTTGGTGATTAGTCCGCCGTTATTCTTCATCTCCGCGGCAATCTGGTCGGCGATCGCCCCTTTATAGAAGGCATCTGGCCCCAGCTCGGCAATCAGCTCCAGGCTTTTCCCCAGCTGTTTTTGCACCAGCTTATCGCCCTTTTTCAGCGGCTCGCCGTTTTTCCAGAAGATAGCCCGGCTGTTGGCATGGTCGGGGATCACTTCGCTGCCGTAGGTTTTCAGATCGTCGGCCAGCGCATCGTTGACCGTGAAGCCCTCTTCCGCCAGCTTAATGGCCGGACGGATCACTTTGTTGAGCGGCATCGTGCCGTATTTCTCCAGCGCGAGGGAGAAGCCGGCCACGGTTCCCGGGATGCCGGAAGCCAGATGGGAGGTCAGCGATTTCTTACTGTCCGGATTGCCCTGATCGTCGAGAAACATATCGCGGGTGGCTTGTTCAGGGGCCATCTCGCGGAAGTCGATTGCCGTGGTATTACCGTCTTTGGTTCGCAGCATCATAAACCCGCCGCCGCCGATATTACCGGCCTGCGGATGGGTGACCGCCAGCGCGTAGCCCACCGCCACGGCAGCATCCACCGCATTGCCGCCCTGACGTAAAATATCCACGCCAACCTTCGTTGCCAGCGCATCCACCGAGGCGACCATCCCCTGCTGAGCGCGAACCGGATGAAAAACATCTTCCTCTACACCATACGAGACCGGAGGCGGGGCGGGATCTGCCGCGACGGTAAAACTGCCGCCCGCCAGCAGCGCAGCGATGACCACCTGACGCCAGAGCGTTGTTCTTCTCATTGTCATACTCCTGAATTGTGTTTTATCCCCGTCGATACCCGTTATACTTCAGGCCGCACTTACGCTGTCCGCGCTCGTCACCCGCATCGCTTACCTGAGTAGGCTCATCGGGAGCCACCTTCTTGCGACTCGAATTATTTAGGGTATAAGCCTGGCTGATAAGTCCTAAAAGATCATTGTTACGCCGGAAACGGAGTAGACTTAAGCGATCCCACGAAGTGAGGAGAGAACAATGAAAGCAATGTTATATCTGGCGGCGCTGGTCCCGCTGAGCGTCATGGCGCAGCCGATCAATATCGACAATAACCCCAATCAGCCGGGGTACGTGGTGCCCAGCCAGCAGCGGATGCAAAATCAGATGCAGACCCAGCAAATGCAGCAGCAAAACAATCTGAAGCAGGGTATTCAGAGCCAGTCGCGCACGCAGCAGCAGCATCTTCAGACGCAGTTGAATAACGATCGGCAGCGGGTACAGCAGAATAACAACCTGAACCGGCAGCAGCCTCTACCCAACAACAACGGTGGGATGCTGCAGCGCCAGACGACCCCGTAAGGCCGCCTGCCGCCTGTTATGCCGAAAAGCGTGGGCCGATGAGATCAATCGCATCGGTGCAGATACAGTCAACGCCCCAACGCAGCAGTTCGGCGGCACGCTGCGGTTTATTAACGGTATAGACGAGAATATGCAGGCCCGCAGCCTTCAGGTTTGCCACTCGCGCTTCATCCAGCAGCTTGTGGTTGAGATGAATAGAGACGCAGCCAAGACGCGCGGTGAGTTCGCGCCAGTCGTTGCGCCACTCATCCAGCAGTAGCCCACGCGGTAGTTCGGGCGCCGCTTCCTGCGCCGCTTCCAGCGCATCGATTTCAAACGATGAGAGCAGCGGCGGCGTCATTCCCTGCCACAGCTCACGCGCCGCCAGCGCCACCGCTTTACCGGTCACCAGGCCGGTGCCGGTGGTCGGTTTAATTTCGATATTGGCCATCATGCCGTGCTGACGGCAGCGATCGGCCACTTCGCTCAGCAGCGGCAGCGGCTCGCCTTTGAATTTGCCGCTGTACCAGCTGCCGGCATCCACTTTTAGCAGATCGTTCCACGCCAGCTCGCCCGCCACGCCCCAGCCGTTGCTGGTGCGTTCAAGATTGTCATCGTGCAGTAAAAAAATGTGCCCGTCTTTCGATAACTTAGCGTCAAATTCAATCATCGTATGGCCATAACGAGCGCCGGTATCGATGGCCGCCAGGGTGTTTTCCGGGGCCAGTTTACCGCCGCCGCGGTGGGCGACGATATGGGGATAAGGCCAGTGACTCATGCGCGTTGTCCTGTTTCACTATCAAAAAGGTGCAGACTTTCCTGCGGCAGATGCAGCCACAGAGTGCTGCCCGCCTGCGGACGCTGCTGGTGCGGCAGCCGGACCACCAGCTTTTGCGCGCCCCAGCGCCCGTGAGCAAGGTTATCGGCGCCTAAAATTTCCAGCGTATCCATCACCAGCGGTACGCCCCCTTCCGTCCGGGAGCTTAAAGCAAAATGTTCCGGACGGATACCCAGCGTCATCTTACGCCCGGCATAGCGGCGATGCTCGCCGTTAATGGGTAAAAGCATCCCGCTCTCAAGCTCAAAGCGGCTTCCGTCGTCGCTGACCCGACCGTCCAGCAGGTTCATTGCCGGGCTGCCGATAAAGCTCGCCACAAAGCGGCTGGCCGGTTTTTCATAGACTTCGACCGGCGTACCAATCTGCTCGGTAATACCTTTATTCATCACCATTACCCGCTGCGCGAGGGTCATCGCCTCTACCTGATCGTGAGTCACGTACAGCGAGGTGGTTTTCAGCCGTCGGTGCAGCTGCTGCAGCTCAAGACGCATCTGCACGCGCAGTTTAGCATCGAGGTTGGAGAGCGGCTCATCAAACAGGAATACCGCCGGATCGCGTACGATAGCCCGTCCCATCGCCACGCGTTGGCGCTGGCCGCCGGAGAGTTCGCGCGGGCGGCGCTTCAGCAGGCCGTCCAGCTCCAGAATGCGCGCAGCCTCCCGCACGCGTTCAGCAATTAATCCCTTACCTAAACCGCGAATTTTCAGGCCCCACGCCATATTCTCTTCCACGCTCATATGCGGATAGAGGGCGTAGTTCTGGAACACCATCGCGATGCCGCGATCTTTCGGTTCCATTTCGGTAACACGCTTGCGGTCAATCCAGATATCGCCGCTGGTAACCCGCTCCAGACCCGCCACCATACGCAGCAGGGTTGATTTTCCGCAGCCCGAAGGGCCCACCATCACAATAAATTCGCCGTCCGCAACGTCCAGCGTCAGCGGTTGGATCACCTGGGTTTTGCCATCCCAGCTTTTGGTTACTGCCTGTAGCTTCAGTCCTGCCATTTTATTTCTCACTATCCACTAAACCACGCACAAACGCGCGCTGCATGGCTAAAACGATGACTACCGGAGGAATCAATGTGAGCAGCATCGCCGCCATCACCTGATTCCACTGCGTGGTGCCCTGGCCGATGGCGATCATCCCTTTGATGCCCGCGACCGCGGTGCCGAGATTCACGTCGGTAATAATCAGCAGCGGCCACAAATACTGGTTCCAGCCGTAAATAAAGGTGATGACGAACAGCGCCGCCAGGTTGGTTTTCGACAGCGGCAGGACGATGTCGCGGAAAAAGCGCATCGGCGATGCGCCGTCGATACGTGCGGCCTCGATAAGCTCGTCCGGCAGGGTCATAAAGAACTGGCGAAACAGGAAGGTCGCGGTCGCCGAGGCCATCAGCGGCAGCGTGAGTCCGGCATAGCTGTCGAGCATTTTCAGGTTGGCGATCACTTCCACCGTCGGGAAAATACGCACCTCAACCGGCAGCATCAGCGTGATGAAGATCATCCAGAAGAACAGGTTGCGCAGCGGAAAACGAAACCAGACGATGGCGAAAGCGGAGAGCATCGAGACCGTAATTTTGCCCACCGTGATGCCGAAGGCCATGATGAAGCTGTTGAGCATCATCAGCCAGAACGGCGCGCTGTTGGCCCCGACGCCATTCACCCAGATGAGTTTCATGTTTTCGAGAAGATGCCCGCCGGGTATCAGCGTCATCGGCGTGTCAAAGACCGCTTTACTGTCCAGCGTCGCCGCAACAAAGGCGACATACAGCGGGAACAGAATGACCGCGATCCCTAAAATCAGCATCGTGTGGCTGAAAATCGTCAGCCCGCGACGGTTTTCAATCATTGGTAGCGCACCTTTTTCTCAACGTAACGGAATTGCACCACCGTCAGAATAATGACGAGGAACATCAGCACCACCGACTGGGCGGCGGAAGCGGACAGGTCGAGCCCCGCGAAACCTTCACGGTAGATCTTATAAATCAGCGTCGTCGTCGCCTGCACCGGCCCGCCGCCGGTTGCGGCATCGATAACCGGAAAGGTATCAAAGAAGGCGTACACCAGATTCACTACCAGCAGGAAGAAACTCACCGGGGCGATCAGCGGTAGCGCCAGCCTGAAGAAGCGGCGAACCGGCCCGGCGCCGTCAATCGCGGCGGCTTCAACCAGCGAGCGGGGAATCGATTGCAGCGCAGCAAAGAAGAACAGGAAGTTGTAACTAATCTGCTTCCAGACCGAGGCGAAAACCACGAGGAACATCGCCTGACCGCTATTCTGTGCGTGGTTCCAGTCATAGCCCATTTCGCCGAGAAGATGGGTAATCAGCCCGCGTCCAGGGTTGAATAAGAAGATCCACAGCACCGCCGCCACCGCGGGCGCAACGGCATAGGGCAGGAGCATCAGCGTTTGATAGAAGCGGCTGCCGCGCACCACATAATCGACCAGTGCGGCGAAAAACAGCGAGATCAGCAGACCGCTGACGGTAACCATCGTACTGAACTTAATGGTGGTCCAGAAGGAGTCCAGGTAATACGGATCGTGGAACAGGGCTAAAAAGTTGTCCAGGCCGACAAACTGGCTGGAGAGCCCAAAAGGATCGACGCTCTGCAGCGAATACCACAGCGCTTCGCCAGCGGGCCAGATAAAGAATACGACGGTGATAACCAGCTGCGGCGCGACCAGCACATAGGGCAGCCAGCGGGATTTAAACACCGGACGGGATGATGACATAGTTAAACTCTGCGTTGTTTTCCCCTCACCCCGGCCCTCTCCCAAAAGGCAAGGAAGAGGAGTGCGCCGAACGGTCCCTCTCCGCTTTCGGGAGAGGGTGAGGATGAGGGACGGGCTAAAAGATTACGACTTCGTTGACTGTTCGAAACGGCGCAGCAGCTGATTACCGCGCTCAACCGCGGCGTCAAGCGCCTGCTGGGGCGTTTTCTTACCGGTCCACACGCTTTCCAGCTCTTCATCCACGATGGTGCGGATCTGCGGCATATTGCCCAGACGCAGCCCTTTGGTGAACGGCAGCGGCGGCTTATTCAGCATCTGACGCGTCGCAATATCCGCACCCGGATTCTTATCATAGAAACCCTGCTCGCGGGTCAGGTTATAAGCAGCGGTGGTAATCGGCAGATAGCCAGTTTTCTGGTGCCATTCGGCCGCGTTTTCCGGTTTAGTCAGGAAATCGAGAAATCTGGCGACCCCGGTATAGGTTTCTTTGTCTTTCCCCTGCATCACCCACAGGCTGGCCCCGCCGATAATGGCGTTTTGCGGCGCGCCTTTCACGTCGGCGTCGTACGGCATCATCCCTACGCCATAGTTGAACTTCGCGTACTGACGAATATCCGCCAGCGAGCCGGAGGAGGCGGTGGTAATGGCGCAGTCGCCGTTATAGAACTTCTCGGTGGATTCGTCTTTACGCCCGAAGTAGCTGAAGTCGCCTTTCTTGTTCAGTTCTTCGAGCAGGGCGATATGCTTGACCTGCTCCGGCTTGTTGAACTCCAGCACCGCGTCGGTACCGTCGAAGCCGTTGTTTTTGGTGGCCACCGGCAGGCCGTGCCAGGCGCTGAAGTTTTCAATCTGGATCCAGCCCTGCCAGCCGCTGGCGTAGCCGCATTTCATCCCGGCAGCCTTCAGCTTCGCGGTATACGCCGCCAGATCCTGCCAGGTTTTCGGCGGCTGTTCCGGATCTAACCCGGCTTTTTTAAAGGCGTCTTTGTTGTAGTACAACACCGGCGTGGAGCTGTTAAACGGTTGAGAGAGCAGGTGTCCGGTTTTCGAATCAGTGTAATAACCGGAAACGGTGGGAACGAACTGCGTTTCGTCAAACTGAATGCCCGCATCGCTGAACACCTGATAAACCGGCTTAATCGCCTTTGAGGCCATCATCGTCGCGGTGCCGACTTCATAAACCTGTAATAGCGCCGGCGCGTTGCCGGTACGGAAGGCGGCGATGCCTGCGCTCAGGCTCTGCTCATAGTTGCCTTTATACACCGGGACAATTTTATAGTCCGGGTTGGCTGCATTGAAACGTTGCGCCAGTGAATCAACTTCTTTCCCCAACTCCCCTTCCATCGAGTGCCAGAATGGGATAGTGGTTACCGCCAGGGCTTGTCCGGCAAATGCCAGGCTGAGCGCCAGTCCTAAAGCTGTATGTCGTAACGATATCATCGGTTATCTCTCTTGTTGTTCCGGATGCGCGATTTCACGCGTTTTATGTTCGCGGGGGTAACATGACATGCTCGAATGACAGAAAAATAACTATTGCATTACAAAAATATTACAATAAATTGGCAAAAACATGATGAAACGGTGAAAAAAAAGTGGCAGGGAAATGGCAAAGGAAAAAGAGAGGCGGCGCAGACTACAGATAAACGGGGATCTGTAGTTAAATAGAGTGCGTTAAAGAGCACTCTACGGCGAGCCGTCAAAAGGAAAAATATGAAGACGCTTCATAAACCTACCGAGCGCGTTTTGCTCATTCTGGAAACCTTAGCCAACGCGGATGGAATGACGCTTTCCGAGCTATCGCTCAAAACGGATATTTCCAAGGGAACCATTTTCCCGATCCTCAAATCACTGCAGTATCGCAAATATATCAGTCACGACGATCGCAACGGGATTTACACTCTGGGGATCTCCTGCGCGGTTCTGGCCAGCGCCACCGTCGAAAAAGAGTTCTGGCTGAAAACGATCAATAGCGAAATGCACGCGGTGGTCACTGAATGCAACGAAGTTTGCCAGCTCGGCATTCTGGATGACGCCTGGGTACTGTATGTTGATAAAGTCCAGGGCGATCAAACCGTGCAGCTGGTCTCTAAGGTAGGGACGCGCCTGCCGGCAATCTGCTCCGCCCTGGGCAAGGCGCTGCTGCATAAGCACCGCGACGAAGAGATTCTGGAGCTCTATCCGCAGGGTTTTCCTTCCGTTACCGCCCGCAGCGTAACGAATATGGCCCAGCTTCGTCAGCAGCTGGATATGGTTGCCGCCAACGGTTATGCCATGGACGATCGGGAAATCAACGACGATACCATCTGCTTCGCCGTCCCCCTGCAACAGAAAGGCATTATTCTGGCGGCGATCAGCGTCTCATTGCCCTCTTTCCGCGCCAGCGATGAAAAAACGCAGCAGGTGATTCGTGCGCTAAAAGAGGCCAAGGGTCGTATCGAAAGCGTGCTGAATAAGCTGCCTGATATTAAAAATTACTGATTTATTTGCCAACGGCGCCTTCGGAATTGTGATTACCCACACAATACCGATATTTAATGATCCACCGTGGCGCCCGACTATTCTGCATAATTCCCCATCTATTCATTGATTTAATCAATTATCCGCACGACTTTGGCGCCATTTGACTTCACGTCGATGGCGTGTTTACTTATGCTTAATCGCAAATACAAACACAGTTTGTATATACGAACAACAAAGAGGTTTAATATGCAAAGTCATTACATCACCCCGGCAATAACGGTTTTTGATGAGCAGGGCAGGCTGGATCCTGAAGGCAACTTTCGCCTGTATGATTTCATTAAAAGCAGCGTATCGGGATTTGTCGTCATGGGCAGTACCGGTGAGTTTTTCTCGCTGGATATGAAAACATCCCGTCAGGTAATTCAAATGGCGGCAGAGTTCCCGCGCGAGGGAATAAAGGCCTATGCGGGTACCAGCCGCATGGATATTGACGAGTGCGTAGAGCTGGCTAACTATGCAGATGAGTGCGGACTGGATGGCGTCATGATTATCAGCCCGTGGTACTTCCGCCTGACTGATGAAGGCATTTATACATTTTATAGCCAGATAGCTCGCCGCACCGCCGCCAAAATATTTATTTATAACTTCCCGGAACGTACCGGCTATTGCGTCTCGCCAGAGGTCTGTTTACGACTCGCCAGAGAGTTCCCAAACATTGTCGGTCTTAAAGACACCATTCCGGACACCAATCATACGTCGCAGGTGATTCGCCAGGTAAAATCTGAACTACCGTATTTTGAAGTCTACGCCGGTTATGACAATAACTTCGCGCACAATGTCCTGGCGGGGGGCGATGGATGTATCGGCGGGTTATCCAATATTTGCCCTGAAATATTCCGCGACTGGATGCAGGCATTTAACGATAACGATTTGCAGCAAATTTCGCGGTATCAGCAAAAAGTGGATGGGTTAATGGATATTTACGCGGTTAACGATCCGTTCATTCCAACATTTAAAAAAGCGCTACAGCTGCGCGGAATTATTCAGTCCGACCGCTGCACGCCACCGTTTAGCTCACTCACAACCGGCCAGACCGAAAGTATTTTGCGGATACTTTCCCGTGCTGGTATTGAAATTAATGCCTGACCCCCACGCGGAGGTATTATGAAAACCATCACAGCTTACGACAATCCGGCCCTCAATTCCGCGATTACGAAATCATGGAAGCGCCTGGTGCCACTGATGTTTATTTTGTACTTCATCGCCTTTATCGACAGGGTGAACGTGGGATTCGCTAAAGAGGCGATGCAGGTGGATATTGGGCTCTCCAATTCCGCCTTCGCCCTCGGTGCAGGGATCTTTTTCGCCGCCTATGCGCTATTTGGCATTCCCGCAAACCTGATCCTGAATAAAATTGGCGCGCAGAAATGGTTAAGCATCACCACCGCGCTGTGGGGCGTTCTCTCTGCCCTCACCGGACTGGTGCAGACGGAAACCCAGTTTATTGTTCTGCGTTTTTTACTGGGATTAGGCGAAGCCGGTTTTTATCCCGGTATTCTGCTGCTGGCCTCCATCTACTTTCCCAATAAAGTTCGCGCATCCGTCGTCGGTATCTTCGTACTCGGCGTACCGCTGGCGCTGACCTTAGGCTCGCCCATCTCCGGCGCGCTGCTGGAAATGCACGGTTTCCTCGGTAAACCCGGCTGGTTCTGGATGTTCTTTATTGAAGGCATTCCGGCGGTCATCATGGGGATCTTCGCCTGGTTCTGGCTCGACGATACGCCAGCCAAAGCGCGCTTCCTGAACGAAGAAGAGAAAAAGGCGCTGATTGCCCAGCTACAGCAGGAGCAGCGACAGACGGAAACCAGCAGCGTTGGTACCGCGCTGAAAAGCCTTAAAGTCTGGCACCTGGCGCTGATCTACGGCACCATCCAGATCAGCGTGTACGGACTGATGTTCTTCCTGCCTTCGCAAGTCGCCTCGCTAATGGGTTCCACGCTCGGCTTTAAAGAGTCGCTGGTCGCCGCCATTCCGTGGGCCTGCTCCGCCGTCGGCGTCTATTACATTCCGCGTCTGGCGGACAAAATGCCGGCTCGCCGGGTACTGATTTCGGTCATCTGCATGCTGGCTGCGGCGCTGGGGCTGTTTGTTTCTGCCTGGTCCGGCCCGGTGCTCGCCATTGCCGCGCTCTCGCTGTCGGCCATCGGCTTTCTCTCCGTGCAACCCATTTTCTGGACTTTCCCGGCGCAGATTGTGTCAGGCTCGGCGCTGGCCGCCAGTATCGGCTTTTGCACCACCATGGGCGCGTTTTGTAGCTTCCTGGCGCCGCTCATTCGCGTTGAGGTCGATACCTTCTTCGGCAATGATTCGGCGGGCCTGGTCGCACTGTCGCTGATTACCGTCTGCTGTGCGCTGCTGATTGCCGCTCTTGCCAGCAGAAAAGCGACAAACGGCGTTGCGGTTACCCATCACTAAGTCCTGATGCGCTTATAACAAAGGATAAATAACATGCAGACCATCTTAAAGATTGACCCTACTGATAACTTAATCGTTGCGCTGCAGGACTTACGCAAAGAACAGCGGGTTCACTGGAACGATGAGGCCTACGTTCTGCGTAGCGATGTCAAAGCCAAACATAAATTTGCCACCGAGGATATTGCGCCCGGCGATATCGTTTCGCTGTACGGCGTACCGGTCGGTAAAGCGACGCGCCCCATCACCCGGGGCGAAGCCATCACAACGGAGAATATCAAACACTACGCGGCCCCGGTTACGCTTGACGATGTCGCCCCCTATGACTGGCAGCAGCCGGATATTTCCGCCTGGCAGCAGCGGACGTTTAAGGGAATCGTGCGTGAAGATGGCCGGGTCGCCACCGCAAACTACTGGCTGGTCATTCCGCTGGTATTCTGTGAAAACCGCAACGTTCAGCGCGTCACCGATGCGCTAAACGACGCCCTTGGCTACGCCAATAACGGCCTGAAAAATTTTGCTCGCCAGGTGACATCGGCAGGGGCTTTAAACGATACCCGACATCTGCCCTTTCCGCATCTTGACGGTATTCGCTGTATTACCGTTAATTCCGGCTGCGGCGGCGCCACCTCGGACAGCATGACGATGTGCGACGTGCTGGCCGCCTATTCCGATCATCCTAACGTTCTTGGCGTGACGGTCTTCGCCCTCGGCTGTGAAAAAGCGCGAATTGTTGATTTCAACGCCGCGCTGGCGAAGCGCAACCCGAACTTCAGCAAACCGATTATTTACTTCAGGCAGCAGGACTGGAGTAGCGAAGAGAAAATGATGCAGGATGCGTTAACCGAAACTTATAACGCGATCCGCGAAGCCCCCGTCGCCGAGCGGCAGGACGTCCCGCTCTCCCACCTCAAAATCGGCGTGAAGTGCGGCGCTTCTGACGGGTTCTCGGGGATCAGCGCAAACCCGGCGATGGGCGAAGTGTCAGATCGTCTCGTCGCCCTCGGCGGCGCATCGGGGCTGGCGGAATTCCCCGAGCTGTGCGGCGCGGAAGGGGATATCGTTCAGCGCTGCGCGACCCGGGAGCTGAAAGAGAAGTTTTTGTCGCTGATGAAAAACTATGAGCATGTCGCGAACTTCTTCGGCACCACCATCGCCGATAACCCCAGCCCGGGAAACATTGCCGATGGGCTGATCACTGACGCGATAAAATCCGCCGGCGCGGCGAAAAAAGGCGGCAGAGCGCCGGTTAGCACGGTATGCGACTATGCCGAACCGATGGGAGAAAGCGGCCTTTCGCTGGTCTGCACGCCGGGCAACGATGTGGACGCGGTAACGGGCCTGGTCGCGGCGGAGATGCCGGATATTATCGATTATGACTGCGGGCCGATTATCGAAGGCACGCCGCTGGCGGACATCGCCGACGGCCTGTTTGAGAAAATCATCGCTACCGCCAGCGGAACCTGGCGCACCAAAGCGGATGCGCTCGAACAGTATGATTTTATGCTGTGGAAACGCTCTCTGGAGCTGTAGGAGTCAAGTAAAACGCCCGGCAGATGCCGGGCGTTTTGTCTTCACTACCCGCCCAGATAGGCGCTGCGTACCGCTTCATTCGCCAGCAGCGCGTCGCCGGTATCCTCCAGCACCACGTGACCGTTTTCCAGCACGTAGCCGCGGTCGGCCAGCTTCAGCGCCTGGTTGGCGTTCTGCTCGACGAGGAAGATAGTCATCCCCTGCTCGCGCAGCTGTTCGATGGTATCGAAGATTTGCTGAATGATAATCGGCGCCAGGCCGAGCGAAGGCTCATCCAGCAGCAGCAGGCGCGGCTGGCTCATCAGCGCGCGCCCGATGGCCAGCATCTGCTGCTCGCCGCCGGACATGGTGCCCGCCCGCTGAACCCGGCGCTCATGCAGGCGCGGAAACAGCTCATACACCCATTTAATACGGGTCTGAAACTGGTCGCGATCGGCAAAAAAACCGCCCATCGCCAGGTTCTCTTCCACCGTCATCCGCGAGAAGACCCGGCGCCCTTCCGGCACGATCGCCACCGCTTCGCGCATGATTTTCGCCGTCTGCCAGTCGGTAATATCTTTACCGTCGAAAACCACGCGGCCGCTGGAGGCGCGCGGGTCACCGCACAGGGTACCCAGCAGCGTGGTTTTCCCCGCACCGTTGGCACCAATCAGGGTGACAATTTCTCCCTGATTGATATGCAGACTGACGTTGTGCAGCGCCTGGATTTTGCCGTAATGCGCGCTGACGTTGTCAAAAGATAACATCACTTTTTCCATCTTATGCGTCACCACCATTATGCTTCACCTAAATAGGCGCGGATCACGTCCGGGTTGTTGCGGATCGCTTCCGGCGTACCGTTGGCCAGCGGCGTGCCCTGGTTTACCACGTAAATACGGTCGGAAATGCCCATCACCAGCTTCATATCGTGCTCAATCAGCAGGATGGTGGTGTTGTGATGGCTGCGCAGCTCGACGATCAACTCATCCAGCTCTTTGGTCTCTTTCGGGTTTAGCCCCGCGGCGGGCTCATCCAGCATCAGGATTTCCGGCTGGGTCACCATGCAGCGGGCGATCTCCAGACGGCGCTGGTCGCCGTAGGCCAGGTTACTGGCCTGGCGGTTGGCGTGTTCGAGCAGGCCAATACGCTCAAGCCAGGTCGCGGCGCGATCGAGCGCTTCGCTCTGGGCGCGGCGGAAGGATGGCGTCTTCAGCAGGCCGGAGAAAACCCCGGTTTTCAGCTGCTGATGCTGTGCCACCAGCAGGTTTTCAATCACCGTCATTTCGCGGAACAGACGCACGTGCTGGAACGTTCGCACTACGCCCATGCGGGCAATCTGCTGGCCCGGCAGCCCTTCCAGATGCTGGTCACGCAGCATAATAGTGCCGCCAGTGGGCTTGTAGAAACCGGTCAGACAGTTAAAAACGGTGGTTTTGCCCGCGCCGTTCGGGCCGATAAGCGAGACAATTTCCCGCTCGCGCAGCTCCAGCGACACGTTGTTAACCGCCAGCAGACCGCCGAAACGCATCATCAGACCGTTTACGGATAATAATGGCTGACTCATGCCTGCTCTCCTTTTGCCTGACCGTTTTTCAGCTTCAGCTGCGGACGCGTCATCGGCAGAAGCCCCTGCGGACGCCAGATCATCATCAGTACCATCAGCGCGCCCAGCATCAGCATGCTGTACTCATTGAAATCACGCATCAGCTCGCGCGAGACCACCAGCAGAACCGCCGCCAGGATCACCGCAAACTGAGAGCCCATACCGCCGAGAACCACAATCGCCAGCACAAAGGCCGACTCGGCGAAGGTGAAGGATTCCGGGCTGACGAAGCCCTGACGGGCGGCGAACAGCGTTCCGGCAAAACCGGCAAACGCGGCGCTGATGGTAAAAGCGGTCAGCTTGATGCGCGTCGGGCTGAGGCCCAGCGAGCGACAGGCGATTTCATCTTCGCGCAGCGCTTCCCACGCGCGGCCCAGCGGCATACGCAGCAGACGGTTAATCACGAACAGACTTAACACCACCAGCAGCAGAGCGACCAGGTAGAGAAAAATGACGCGATCGGAGGGGTCGTACTTCACGCCAAAGAAGTTGCTGAACGTATCCCAGCCGCCTTCACGGGCGCTGCGGCTAAATTCAAGGCCGAAGAGCGTCGGTTTTGGGATCTGGCTAATGCCGTTCGGGCCGCCGGTTATTTCGGTGTTGTTAAGCAGCAGGATGCGCACGATTTCGCCGAAGCCGAGCGTGACAATCGCCAGATAGTCGCCGCGCAGACGCAGGACCGGGAAGCCAAGCAGGAAGCCCGCCGCCGCCGAAACCAGCCCCGCCAGCGGCAGGCAGGTCCAGAAGCCCAGGCCGTAATAGTGGTTCAGCAGCGCAAAGGTATAGGCGCCGATGGCATAAAAACCGCCGTAGCCCAGCACCAACAGGCCGGAAAGTCCTACCACCACGTTAAGACCCAGGCCGAGGATGATATAGATCATCGTCAGCGTGGCGATATCCACCGTCCCGCGCGACACCATAAACGGCCACGCCACGGCGATAACCAGCAGGGCGATCAGGAATAGCTTCTGTTTTACCGTCGAACCGTCGATAGCCGGCAGAATAAACTTCGGCCCGGAGACGTTCTTCATGGTTTTCTGAAAAATGGGACGCAGCAGCTGGAAGAAGAAAACTACTGCGGTTCCGATAAAGATCCACTGCCAGCGGATATCGGCGGCGGTATCCACCACCAGCTTCGTGCCGTCAAGCTCCAGCTGCACGCCCATAAAGACGCCCGCCAGGATAAAGAACATAACTGCCGACAGCAGCGCCATCGCAAAATGCATCGGTTTCATACTTTTTCTACCTCCGGACGGCCCAGGATGCCGGTAGGCATCACCAGCAGAACCAGGATCAGCAGCGCGAAGGAGACCACGTCTTTATATTCCGTGCTGAGATAGGCAGAAGAGAGCGCTTCGGCAATACCGAGGATCAGCCCGCCGATCATCGCGCCAGGAATGCTGCCGATGCCGCCCAGAACCGCAGCGGTGAAGGCCTTCATCCCGGCCATAAAGCCGATGTAGGGGTTGATAACGCCGTAAAACTGTCCGAGCAGAACGCCGGCAACCGCCGCCATTGCCGCGCCGATCACAAAGGTCAGCGCAATCACGCGGTCGGTGTTAATCCCGAGCAGGCTGGCCATTTTCAGATCTTCAGCGCAGGCGCGGCAGGCGCGCCCCATGCGGGAATAGCGAATAAACAGCGTCAGCGCCAGCATGGCGATAAACGTCACCACCCAGATCACCAGTTGCATGGTGGTAATGGTCGCGGAGAAGTTGTCGCTACTGCCCACCGTCCACTGGCCGTTAAACAGGCTTGGCAGCGCAACATCGCGCGAGCCTTCCGTCAGGCTGACGTAGTTTTGCAAGAAGATCGACATCCCGATGGCGGAGATCAGCGCAATCAGGCGTTTTGAGCTGCGCACCGGCCGGTAGGCCACGCGCTCGATACTCCAGCCGTAGGCGCTGGCAATCACGATAGCGCCGACGAATCCGGCAGCAACCAGCAGCCAGCTGGTATCAATACCCATCATCATCAGGGCGGCAATGATCATGAAGGAGACGTAGCTGCCAATCATATACACCTCGCCGTGGGCGAAGTTGATCATGCCGATAATGCCGTACACCATGGTATAGCCGATGGCAATCAGCGCATAGGTGCTTCCCAGCGTGACGCCGTTAAACATCTGCTGCAAAAAATAGAGAAACTGCTCGGACATAAGGTAACCTTTTTCAACCCGCCCGCTTTGCACGGGCGGTGGGATAACTTGTCTTATGGCTTATTTCGCGAGGGTGGATGACCCATCCGCGTGCCACTGGAAGACACCAAACTCAAATCCCTTCAAATCGCCTTTTTCGTCCCAATTCAGCGGCCCAATCACGGTTTTCGCGCCGTGAGCTTTCAGATCTTTGATTAAATCCAGCGGCTCCTGGCTTCCGGCCCGGTCCATCGCCTGCGCCAGTGACTGTACGGCGGCGTAGGTGATCCAGACATACGGACCGCTCGGGTCCTTCTTCTCCGCTTTGAGCGCGTCAACGATAGCGCTGTTAGCCGGGTCCTGGTCATAGCGTTTTGGCATCGTGACCAGCATGCCTTCCGCCGCATCGCCCGCGATATTGGACAGCGACGCGTTACCCACGCCTTCCGGGCCCATAAACACGGTTTTCAGCCCTACGGAACGCGCCTGGCGCAGCATCTGACCCATTTCCGGGTAGTAGCCGCCGTAGTAAACGAAGTCGATATTCTCTTTTTTCAGGCGCGCCAGCAGCGCGGAGAAGTCTTTTTCGCCAGCGGTGATGCCGTCGAAGAAGACGATATTCGCGCCGCCTTTTTTCAGGCTCTCCTGAACAGAGCGCGCTAAGCCTTCACCGTACTGCTGCTTATCATGAATGATAGCAATACGCTGCGGTTTGACGGTTTCCATGATGTATTTAGCGGCGGTCGGCCCCTGCGAGGAGTCCAGACCCGCAGTACGCATGATGTACTGATAACCGCGCTGAGTCAGCTCCGGGTTAGTCGCTCCCGGGGAGATCATCAGAATACCTTCATCTTCGTAGATATCGGATGCGGGCTGAGTGGAAGAAGAGCAGAGATGGCCGATAACATACTGAATACCGTCGTTGACGATTTTGTTCGCCACCGCAACGGCCTGTTTCGGGTCGCAGGCGTCGTCGTATTCTACGCCAACCAGCTTATCGCCCTTAATGCCGCCCTGAGCGTTAATGTCTTTAATCGCCTGGCGCGCGCCGTTAAATTCCATATCGCCCCACTGGGCTACCGGGCCAGACATCGCGCCAACAACGGCGACCTTAATATCTTTGGCAAAAGCCGCCTGGGACATCGCCAGTGCGACTAACCCCGCGATAACCGTTTTCGCGTTCCTTTTCATGCTGCAGAACCCCGTTCGTGATGTGGTGTAAATATTTTGTATTTTTATGGTTAAAAAGCATTCTGTGCTTTTATTAAACAACGCTACTTTTACCATTATCTTTAATGGTTTAGCGAGGTTTTTTGCCTGAATCCAGAGTAAATTCTCTATTTTTCAGGCGATTAAGCAAAGATAATATTCTGTATTTACGGGAAGATAAACAAAAAAAGTCCAGCAAACAGCATAAAATAACGATACATAAGGCGGAATAAAACGCTATATATCAGGTTAAAATTCTGCTTATTTTTCGATCCATGATGAATTGCTCTACCCTGTTCCTTCCAGGAAAACGAATCCCCTGATGACGAGGCAAAAAACGGCGCTCCGCCTGGCGGGGAATTTGGATACACTGACGCATCCGTTTTAACTGGACTCACCGAGCATGAAATTGACCATTATTCGTTTACAGCACTTCAGCGATCAGGATCGTATCGACTTAGGGAAAATCTGGCCGTCGCAGGATCTCGCGGCACTGGCGATAGATGAGAGCCATCGTATTTACGCCGCCCGCTTCAACGAGCGTCTGCTGGGAGCGGTACGTATTACGCTGAATGGCGTTGAGGGCGAACTCAGCGCGCTGTGCGTGCGTGAAGTGACCCGCCGTCGCGGCGTCGGGCAATATTTAGTGGAAGAAGCGCTAAAGGATAATCCAGAAATCACCAGTTGGCGGATTGCGGATGCCGGCGTGGAAGACCGCGGCGTGATGGCGGCGTTTATGCAGGCGCTGGGCTTTAGCGCGCAAACGGGCGGTTGGGTAAAAAATCAGTAAATCGGCGAAAGAAGGCTGAACATTCCCGGATTGCGGCCGAACGCCTTACCCGGGCTACCGACTAAAAAAGCAACTTACGTTGCCTTTTTGCTTTTACCTTTCTCCTCGCCTATGCGAAGAGGCAAGGATCAACTGATTTAACCCAGCATTTCGCGTTGCAGAAAGGCGTCAAGACCCGAAATCCCCGGGAGCTTACATCAGTAAGTGACCGGGGTTGAGGGGCGCAGCCAACGCCTCTGCGGCGTGAAGGGCCCCTTTCATTTAACCAAGAATTTCGCGCTGCAGAAAGGCGGCAAGCGCTGAAATCCCCGGGAGCTTACATCAGTAAGTGACCGGGGTTGAGGGGCGCAGCCAACGCCTCTGCGGCGGGAAGGGCCCCTTTCATTTAACCAAGAATTTCGCGCTGCAGAAAGGCGGCAAGCGCTGAA
>NZ_JBEAIU010000058.1:0-93958 GCF_040065135.1 Klebsiella sp. CN_Kp066
GCAGTTGACTTTTAATCAATTGGTCGCAGGTTCGAATCCTGCACGACCCACCAATGTAAAAAAGCGCCCTAAAGGCGCTTTTTTGCTATCTGCCATTTCCTCGAAAATCACAACAATCCGCAATACTTTAATGCTGCGTTATTCTACCGTCGCGGTGTGTTTACCGTGGCTACAATTGGCACAGGCCAGTAGCCCGGACAGATGCGCAGCATCGCCTCCGGGAAATGGTCCCTGAGGGCAAAATTCCTCACGACATTTTCTGCACAATCGGCTATCTTGTTTAGCATATAAAACACCATTACCGAATAATGCCGTTTTGCGGGCGTTATTGCGGTTTTAAAGTTAAGCCAGTGAAACGAGACTGCAAGATGAGCGTAATGTTTGATCCGGAAGCGGCAATTTATCCCTTTCCCCCCAAGCCCATGCCGTTAAACCGCGATGAGAAGCACTTCTATCGTGAAAAAATTAAACGCCTGCTGCGTGAACGCGATGCGGCAATGGTGGCCCATTACTACACCGACCCCGAAATTCAACAACTGGCTGAAGAGACCGGTGGCTGCATCTCCGACTCTCTGGAAATGGCGCGCTTCGGCGCCCGACATTCCGCCTCTACGCTGCTGGTCGCCGGCGTACGGTTTATGGGAGAAACGGCAAAAATCCTCAGCCCGGAAAAAACCATCCTGATGCCCACGCTGCAGGCGGAGTGTTCATTGGATCTTGGCTGCCCGATCGAGGCGTTCAGCGCTTTTTGTGACGCTCACCCGGACCGTACCGTTGTGGTCTATGCCAATACCTCTGCGGCGGTTAAGGCTCGCGCCGACTGGGTTGTGACCTCCAGTATAGCAGTGGAACTCATTGAGCATCTGGATAGCATGGGGGAAAAAATCCTCTGGGCGCCGGACCGCCATCTGGGCAGCTACGTGCAAAAACAGACCGGCGCCGACGTGCTGTGCTGGCATGGGGCCTGTATTGTTCATGATGAATTCAAAACTCAAGCGCTGGCAAGAATGAAAGCGCTATATCCGCAGGCTGCGGTTCTGGTTCACCCGGAATCACCGCAGGCGATCGTCGATATGGCCGATGCGGTAGGTTCAACCAGCCAGTTAATCAGTGCGGCAAAAACGCTCCCGCACCAGCAGCTGATTGTCGCCACCGACCGGGGGATTTTTTACAAAATGCAGCAGGCGGTGCCGGAAAAAGAGCTGCTGGAAGCCCCTACGGCAGGCGAAGGAGCGACCTGCCGCAGCTGCGCGCACTGTCCGTGGATGGCGATGAATGGCCTGCAGGCTATTGCTGAAGCGCTGGAGAACGGGGGCGCTGAACATGAAATTCATGTTGATGAACAGCTGCGTACCGGGGCGCTGGTTCCGCTAAACAGAATGCTCGATTTTGCGGCTACACTTCGGGGATAGTTCATTACTGCGTCACAGTACGCTCTGGGGATAAGATGGATTTTTTTAGTACGCAGAATATCTTAGTTCACATACCCATTGGCGCCGGGGGATATGATCTGTCGTGGATTGAAGCCGTCGGTACTATCGCAGGCCTGCTGTGCATCTGGCTGGCGAGCCTGGAGAAGATCGTCAACTATGCCTTTGGGTTAATCAACGTCACGCTGTTTGCCATTATCTTTTTTCAGATCCAGCTGTACGCCAGCCTTCTGCTCCAGGTCTTCTTCTTTGTTGCCAACGTCTACGGCTGGTATGCCTGGTCACGACAGACCAGCGATAACCAGGCTGAGCTGCAAATCCGCTGGCTACCGCTGCCGAAAGCGTTAGGCTGGCTGGCGGCCTGCGTGGTGGCGATTGGCCTGATGACGCTATTTATCGATCCGGTTTTTGCGTATCTGACCAGGATTGCCGTTGCGCTGATGCACGCCCTGGGCCTGCAGGTCGTTATGCCGGCGCTGCAGCCAGACGCATTCCCGTTCTGGGACTCCTGCATGATGGTACTCTCGATTGCGGCGATGATTCTGATGACCCGAAAATACGTTGAAAACTGGCTGCTGTGGGTGATCATCAACGTTATTAGCGTCGTTATTTTTGCCCTCCAGGGGGTTTATGCGATGTCGCTCGAATATTTGATTCTGACATTCATCGCCCTCAACGGCAGCCGGATGTGGATTAATAGCGCGCGTGAGCGAGGCTCTCGCGCGTTTTCCCGCTAGTGGTGATGGTGATGGCCATGCCCGGCGTGCGTCATGTTGAGACGGCACTCCGGGCCGCTGCAGGGCTGATACTCCATCTGCACCGTTACGTGTCCAATTTCGTACTTATGCTGTAAGAAATGTTGGATCCGTTCCAGCAGGCCATCGTGATCGTGCGGCGGTACCACCTGCACGTGCAGCGTCATCACCGTTTTTTCGCCGACCAGCCAGGCGTGGACGTGATGTACATCGCGCACCTCCGGTATTGAGCGACGCAGATCGCGCTTTAGTGCCTCAACATCAAGCGAGCGCGGCGCCCCCTCCAGCAGTTCGTTGACGCTCTCCTGCAGCAAACGCCAGGCGCTGCGCAAAACCAGGCACGATACCAGCACGGACAGGATGGGGTCGATAGGCGTCCAGCCGGTCGTAAGGATCACGACAGCGGCAATAATCGCCCCGACCGAGCCGAGTAAATCCCCCAGCACATGCAGAGCGGCGGCCCGCACATTGAGATTACGTTCTTCACTGCCGCGATGCAGGATCCAAAAGGCCAGAATATTAGCCAGCAGGCCGGCAACCGCAATAACCATCATCGTTTTACCGGCCACCGGCTGCGGATGATGAAAGCGCTGAATGGCCTCCCAGACGATGAGGATCGTAATGACCACTAAAGCAATGGCATTGAGAAAAGCCGCCAGCGTGGTCAGCCGCAGCCAGCCAAAGGTATGTTGCGCATTCGGCGGTCGACTGGCGAAACGCACTGCCAGAAAGGCGAACAGCAGCGCTGCCGCGTCCGTCAACATATGCCCGGCATCGGCCAGCAGCGCCAGTGAACCTGAAATGAGTCCGCCTGCGACCTCAACCACCATGAACCCGGCAGTAACGCAGAACGCCAGCAGTAGCCGACGGGCATTTTTATCTTCGGTGGGTTGCGCAGAATTATGCGAGTGTGATTGCCCCATGGTGCCTTCCGTACATTATTATTTTGATGATTACTTTATGACATGATTCCCTTTCTGGGGTGAATAAAATGAAAAAAAGGAGAGCCTTAGCTCTCCTCCCTGGGGTCCGGCACTCAGCTTACTGGGTGGTACCGTCGGTTTTCGTCGCTTCGTCCTGACCGACTTTTTTATCAGTATCCGGACAGCGGCCATCTTTGCACATTGAGTTTTTGTGCACTTCGTCGCTCGACATGCCGTCATGGTTCATGGTCGAGCCGTCAGGGTGGAGCATGGTGCCGTTGGTATCGGTGGAACCGGAGTTGATTTTACCGTTGTCGACGTTGTTTGGCGCCACGTTTTCACGCGCATCGGGGGCGACCTGGCCCGCGTCGGCCGCTGCGTTCGCTTGCCCATTATTCGACTGCGCCCCGGTATCGGCGGCCAGTGCCGCGCCGCTGGCCAGACCAAGGGTTGCTGCGAGGAGAAGACTGGTTAGCTTATTCATTTTCATTGGATGCTCCTGTTATGTCGATTTGTCGAATTACCTCTTCCAACAGTGCATTTGCCGGAGGTTTGACTCGTTGTGGTTAAAGCTTCGGTGATAGCAAGCGGCATTAATATATAATGCTGAATGCTAAAGAAAATTAAGTTCTAACAGTTAAAAATTATAGCTTGTGGCCACTATTCCGCGACTTTATGGCGTTTTTTAGCCTATTTCCAGGAATATTCTGCCGCTACTGTAAAATCACGTTTACACTTTTTGCATGAAGAGATAGATTGGAGGGATTGCATTTCACTGGATAAGTATGGCAACGCTGGAAATAAGATGAATTATCAGAACGACGATTTACGTATTAAAGAGATCAACGAATTATTACCTCCCGTTGCGCTCCTGGAAAAATTCCCCGCTACCGAAAATGCTGCCAATACCGTTGCGCATGCTCGTAAAGCGATCCATCAGATCCTGAAAGGGAATGACGATCGCCTGCTGGTGGTCATTGGGCCCTGCTCCATTCACGATCCGGCGGCGGCAAAAGAGTATGCTGAACGTCTGCTTAAGCTTCGTGAAGAGCTAAAAGGCGAGCTGGAAATCGTGATGCGCGTTTATTTTGAGAAACCGCGTACCACCGTCGGCTGGAAAGGGCTGATCAACGATCCGCATATGGATAACAGCTTCCGCATCAACGATGGCCTGCGTATCGCGCGCAAGCTGCTGCTTGATATTAACGACAGCGGGCTGCCCGCGGCGGGGGAATTCCTCGATATGATCACGCCGCAGTATCTTGCCGATCTGATGAGCTGGGGCGCGATTGGCGCGCGGACCACGGAGTCGCAGGTGCATCGTGAGCTCTCTTCCGGCTTGTCCTGCCCGGTTGGATTTAAAAACGGCACCGACGGAACCATCAAAGTGGCTATCGACGCCATTAACGCCGCCGGCGCGCCGCACTGTTTCCTGTCGGTGACCAAATGGGGGCATTCGGCAATTGTGAACACCAGCGGTAATAGCGATTGCCATATTATCCTGCGCGGCGGAAAAGAGCCGAACTACAGCGCGCAGCACGTTGCCGAAGTGAAGGTCGGTCTGGCGAAAGCAGGTCTGCCCGCTCAAATTATGATTGATTTCAGCCACGCCAACTCCAGCAAACAGTTTAAAAAGCAGATGGATGTCGGCGCTGACGTATGTCAGCAGGTTGCCGGCGGCGAGCGGTCGATTATGGGCGTGATGATTGAAAGCCACCTGGTGGAAGGCAATCAGAGTCTTGAAAGCGGCGAGCCGCTGACCTACGGTAAAAGTATTACCGATGCCTGCATCGGCTGGGAAGATACCGATACACTTCTTCGCCAGCTGGCCGAGGCGGTAAAAGCGCGTCGCGGTTAAGTCTGCAGCGAACGGCGCAAAAAAAAGCGTGGATTGCTCCACGCTTTTTTTACATCCTGCGAGGATTACTTCGCTTTGCCCTGGTTGGCAACGGCAGCCGCTTTCGCGGCGATCTCGTCGGCGTTACCCAGATAGTAGTGTTTGATCGGCTTGAAGTTTTCGTCAAACTCATACACCAGCGGTACGCCAGTCGGGATGTTCAGTTCAAGGATCTCTGCTTCGCCCATATTGTCGAGGTATTTCACCAGCGCACGCAGGGAGTTGCCGTGAGCGGCGATAATCACGCGCTCACCGCTTTTCAGACGCGGCAGAATCGTTTCGTTCCAGTATGGCACAACGCGGTCGATGGTCAGCGCCAGACTCTCGGTCGTCGGCAGTTCTGCATCGGTCAGTTTGGCGTAGCGCGGATCGTGGCCCGGATAGCGCTCATCGTCTTTGGTCAGCTCCGGCGGCGTTACCGCAAAGCCGCGACGCCACTGTTTAACCTGTTCGTCACCGTATTTTTCAGCGGTTTCCGCTTTGTTCAGGCCCTGCAGCGCACCGTAGTGGCGTTCGTTCAGTTTCCAGGATTTCTCAACCGGCAGCCAGGCCTGATCCAGTTCGTCCAGCACGTTCCACAGGGTGTGGATGGCACGTTTCAGCACAGAGGTATAAGCAAAGTCGAAGCTGAAGCCTTCTTCTTTCAGCAGCTTACCGGCCGCTTTTGCTTCACCAACGCCTTTTTCAGACAGGTCAACGTCATACCAACCGGTGAAACGGTTTTCGTTATTCCATTGGCTTTCGCCGTGACGAACGAGTACCAGCTTAGTTACAGCCATACACTTACTCCTCAATACACGTCATCTTTCGCGCCGCCTCGTCGTTGGCTACTTTCACTCACCCTGGTCACATAGTTCACTATGTTCCCGGGGATTTGCTCATTTGCCGCCTTGATGCGACCCGAAATCTGTAGTGTGTATATTTATTGATTGATAACTATTCTCATTATATTGCCGCGATTTACCTCACGGCAATGCTTATCCCTAACCATAGCGAAAATAGTGGCTCAGTGTAAGGTGCTTGTAAAACAGAGGTTATGTTTTTGTCTGTAAGTGACGTAATTTTCAGCAAAATGATATAAAGCCCTCCATCGGGAGGGCCAGAGGCTATCGAGCGATAAACTGATATTCCGTCAGGCTGACGTACTCTTCGCCGGGGCGCAGTACACAATCCGGCTGCGGCCATTCCGGATGATTCGGAGAATCTGGAAGGAACTCGCTCTCCAGAGCCAGGCCCTGCCAGTCATCGTACGCCTGCGCTGTGCGCGACGGCGTGCCGCCAAGATAGTTGCCGGAGTAAAACTGCAACGCGGGGGCGGATGTATAAACCGTCATCTGTAGCTTTTCGTCCTGCGACCAGACGTGAGCGGCCGGAGTATCGGCATTCCCCAGCGCCTGTAGCAGGAAGGCATGGTCATAACCTTTTACTTTTTGCTGATCTTCGTCGCGCAGGAAGTCGTCCGCCAGGGTTTTCGGCGTGCGGAAATCGAAGCTGGTCAGGGTGACGTTTTGCAGATCTCCCCCCGGAATACCGTCGCTTTCGACGGGCAGATAAACATCGGCAAAAATTTGCAGCTTATGGTTGCGCACGTCGCTCTGCACGCCATCGAGGTTGAAATAGACGTGGTTTGTCAGATTCACCGGGCACGGCTGGTCCACGGTGGCGCGATACTCAATAGCGATCCGGTTATCGTCGGTCAGGCGGTAGTGCGCGGTTGCCGTCAGATTACCAGGATAGCCCTGATCGCCATCGCGGGAGGAGAGAGAAAACAGCGCGTGGCGAGCGTCAGCGCTAACAATTTGCCAGCGGCGCTTATCAAAACCTTCCGGTCCGCCGTGGAGCTGATGGCCAGCCTCGTTGGAGGGCGTCAGATTGATGAGCTGGCCATCCAGGGTAAAGCGGCTGTTGGCAATACGGTTAGCGTAACGGCCTACGGAAGCGCCAAGGTAAGCGGCCTGGCGCGTATAGTCGCCGGGGGTTGCGCAGCCGAGCAGCGCTTCTCGTTCGCTACCGTCCGCCAGGGGCACGCGCGCGGAGAGCAGCGTCGCGCCCCAGTCCATCACGGTGACCGTCATGCCTGCGTCGTTACGCAGGGTAAGAAGATTCCATGGCTGGCCGTCCGGCGCCAGCTCCGTTGTTTGCTTTAGCATTGCCCGGCTCCCTGCGACGGTTTGCAGACGTAGAAGGTCTCTTTAATGCCCGTTTTCGCTTCATACTCTCTGGCAACGGCCTGCTGCACGGTATCAACCAGCTCCTCCGGCACCAGCGCGACGATACAGCCGCCGAAGCCGCCGCCGGTCATGCGAACGCCGCCTTTGTTGCCGATGGTCGCTTTGACGATCTCTACCAGGGTATCAATCTGCGGTACGGTGATTTCAAAATCATCGCGCATGGAGGCGTGAGATTCCGCCATCAGTTCGCCCATCCGCTGCAGGTCGCCTTTTTCCAGCGCCGATGCGGCTTCTACGGTGCGGGCGTTTTCAGTCAGCACGTGGCGAACGCGTTTGGCGACCACCGGATCAAGCTCGTGAGCCACGGCGTTGAACTCTTGCAGCGTGACGTCGCGCAGAGCCGGACGCTGGAAGAAGCGCGCGCCGGTTTCGCACTGCTCGCGACGGGTGTTGTATTCGCTGCCTACCAGGGTGCGCTTAAAGTTACTGTTGATAATCACTACCGCGGCGCCTTTCGGCATCGACACCGCTTTCGTCCCTAAGGAGCGGCAGTCGATCAGCAGAGCGTGATCTTTTTTACCAAGCGCGGAGATCAGCTGGTCCATAATGCCGCAGTTGCAGCCGACGAACTGATTTTCCGCTTCCTGGCCGTTCAGGGCAATTTGCGCGCCATCGAGCGGCAGGTGGTACAGCTGCTGGAACACCGTGCCGACGGCGACCTCCAGCGAAGCCGAGGAGCTTAACCCGGCGCCTTGCGGCACGTTACCGCTGATCGTCAGATCCGCGCCGCCGAAGGCATTATTCCGCTGCTGGAGATGCTTCACCACGCCGCGGACATAGTTTGACCACTGCTGGGTATCGTGGCTGGTAATCGGCGAGTCGAGAGAGAATTCATCGGTCTGATTGTCGTAATCGGCGGCAATCACCCGCACGGTACGATCGTCGCGCGGCGCACAGGCGATAACCGTCTGGTAATCAATGGCGCAGGGCAGCACGAACCCATCGTTATAGTCGGTATGTTCGCCGATCAGGTTAACGCGGCCTGGGGCCTGGATAACATGGCTGGCCGGGTAGCCAAATTTCTCAGCAAACAGGGCTTGGGTTTTCTCTTTCAGACTCATGGTTATACTCCGGATTCGCGAAAATGGACGTCGCTCACAGAGCGCAGACGCTCGGCGGCCTGCTCGGCCGTCAGGTCACGCTGGGTTTCAGCCAGCATTTCATAGCCGACCATAAATTTACGCACCGTGGCGGAACGCAGCAGCGGCGGGTAAAAATGGGCGTGCAGCTGCCAGTGATTATTCTCTTCATCGTTAAACGGCGCGCCGTGCCAGCCCATGGAGTAGGGGAATGAGCACTGGAACAGGTTGTCGTAACGACTGGTCAGCTTTTTCAGCGCCAGCGCGAGATCGCTGCGCTGGTCGTCGGTCAAATCAGTCAGGCGCTGGACGTGCGCTTTTGGCAGCAGCAGCGTTTCAAAAGGCCACGCGGCCCAATAAGGAACCACGGCGAGCCAGTGGTCAGTGTCAACGATAGTACGACTACCGTCGGCTAATTCGCGCTGCACGTAATCCACCAGCATCGGCGCGCCGTGCTCGGTGAAGTACGCTTTTTGCAGACGATCTTCGCGTTCCGCCTCATTAGGCAGAAAGCTGTTGGCCCACACCTGCCCATGGGGGTGCGGGTTGGAGCAGCCCATCGCCGCCCCTTTATTTTCAAAGACCTGCACCCAGGGGTAGCTCTTTCCAAGGTCGGCGGTCTGCTCCTGCCACGTTTTAACCACGCCTTCCAGCGCCTCAACGCTCAGTTCCGGCAGCGTTTTGCTGTGATCTGGCGAGAAGCAGATGACCCGGCTGGTGCCGCGGGCGCTCTGACAGCGCATCAGCGGATCGTCGCTTTCCGGGGCATCAGGGGTATCGGTCATCAAAGCCGCAAAGTCATTGGTAAAAACAAACGTGCCGGTGTAGTTCGGGTTTTTGTCGCCGGTGACGCGGGTATTGCCCGGGCACAGGAAACAGTCCGGATCGTGCGCGGGCAAGGTCTGCTTTGCCGGCGTTTCCTGCGCCCCCTGCCAGGGGCGCTTGGCGCGATGCGGAGAAACCAGAATCCACTGCCCGGTTAACGGGTTATAACGACGATGTGGATGGTCGACGGGGTTAAATACGCTCATGAAGGTTCCTTAGTCTGGATAACCCTGCGGATGACGGGACTGCCAGTGCCAGGTGTCCTGCGCCATTTCGTCAAGGTTGCGCGTCACGCGCCAGTTCAGCTCGCGGTCGGCCTTTTCAGCGTCCGCCCAGTAGGCCGGGAGGTCGCCTTCGCGGCGCGGCGCGAAGTGGTAGTTAATCGGTTTGCCGCAGGCTTTGCTAAAGGCATTGACCACGTCGAGTACGCTACTGCCGACGCCTGCGCCAAGGTTATAGATATGCACGCCGGCTTTGTCGGCCAGTTTTTCCATCGCCGCGACGTGGCCGTCGGCAAGGTCCATGACGTGAATGTAGTCACGTACGCCGGTGCCGTCTTCGGTTGGGTAGTCGTTGCCAAATACCGCCAGCGATTCACGGCGCCCGACCGCGACCTGCGCGATATACGGCATCAGGTTGTTCGGAATGCCCTGCGGGTCTTCGCCCATATCGCCCGATGGATGGGCGCCAACCGGATTGAAGTAGCGCAGCAGTGCGATGCTCCAGTCCGGCTGCGCTTTTTGCAGGTCAGTCAGGATCTGCTCAACCATCAGCTTGCTTTTGCCGTACGGGCTCTGCGGAGTACCGGTCGGGAAGCTCTCGACATAAGGAATTTTGGGCTGGTCGCCGTAGACGGTGGCGGAGGAGCTGAAAATAAAGTTTTTCACGCCCGCAGCGCGCATAGCGGAAACGAGTTTTAGCGTTCCGGTTACGTTGTTGTCGTAATATTCAAGCGGTTTGGCGACGGATTCCCCGACGGCTTTCAGGCCGGCAAAATGGATCACCGCTTCAATGGCGTGATCGTGAAGAATTTCCGTCATCAGCGCTTCATTACGAATATCGCCTTCAACAAAGGTGGCGCTTTTGCCGCCGAGACGTTCAATGATTGGCAATACGCTGCGCTTACTGTTGCAGAGATTGTCGAGAATAATCACGTCGTGTCCCTGCAGTAGCAGTTGAACGCAGGTGTGACTTCCAATGTAACCGCTACCACCTGTAACCAGTACTTTCATGATTCGCTCCAATAGGCTTATCGTGTGAGAAGAAGATAGCATACCAAAGAAGGTAAAAGTGTGACACAGGGCAAATTGGTGGAATCGTTTACACTAAAATTTCCAGCCGTAGCTTTTAAGATTTTTTGATTATAGAACAGGGGGTTAATTTATGGTCAGGCTATTATTCTGAAAAAATAAGGGATCCGCAGACCCCTTTACAGGCTTATTTTTCCAGCGGGCCGACCCGGTAGGTGTAACCGTCTCCACTGCTCACAAATGCCAGGCGATGGGTGATGCAGTCGGGAGCGTCTTCTGCATGGTGGGAGACAAACAGCAGCTGCGTCGCCCCTTCGCTAATGAGCACATCAACAAAGCGGCGCACCAGCTGGCGGTTGAGCGGATCCAGCCCCTGCAGCGGTTCATCGAGGATCAGCAGGGTAGGGTGCTTGACCAGCGCGCGGACGATCAGCGCCAGCCGCTGCTGCCCCCAGGAGAGGCTATGGAACGGCGCATCGGCGGTGCGTTTATCAATCCCCAGAATATCCAGCCAGTTCTGCACCAGCTTATGCTGTTTGTCGGAAACGGCCTGATAGATGCCAATCGAATCGAAATAGCCCGAGAGAATCACGTTACGTACGTTGGTGCTGACGCGGTATTCAAGGTGCAGGCTGCTGCTGACGTAACCGATATGCTTCTTAATATCCCAGATCGTTTCCCCGCTGCCGCGGCGGCGGCCAAACAGGGTCAGGTCGTTACTATAGCCCTGGGGATGGTCGCCGGTGACCAGGCTGAGTAGCGTCGATTTACCGGCGCCGTTGGGGCCGACTATCTGCCAGTGTTCGCCGGGATTTACCGTCCAGTTCAGATGATTAATGATGGGGCGGTCATTGTAGGAAACCCTGCCGTCGTTGAGCACGATGAGCGGCGCATCGTCGTCCAGCCCAAGACGCGCGGCCGGGGCGTCGGGCTCCGGCAGCGTCATGCCATCAAGCCTTTCGCTGTGGGCCAGCTGGGCAATGAGCGCCTGCTGCAGCAGGGCCTGCTTTTCGCCGGTTTCGCTCAGAACACACTCCGCCAGCACGCCGGCAAACTGAACGAACTCCGGGATTTCATCGAAACGATTAAGAACCAGCACCAGGGCGATCCCTTCGCCGTTGAGCGTGGCCAGCAGCGCCGCAAGCTGCTGGCGTGAGGCGACATCAAGACCGTCGAACGGCTCATCAAGGATAAGCAGGTCGGGGTCGCCCATCAGCGCCTGGCACAGCAGAGTCTTACGCGTTTCTCCGGTAGAGAGATATTTAAAGCGGCGCTCAAGCAGGTGGCTGATAGCGAACTGTTCTGCAAGGCGGGCGCAGCGGGAGGGGTCTTTAATCTCATCCTGGATAATTTCCGCTGTCGTGCGTCCGGTATCTTCTTCTCCGGGGCTGAGCAAGTCCGTGTTGTTGCGCTGCCACTCATCGCTGACCAGCTTCTGCAGCTGTTCAAAAGAGAGGCGGGTAACGCGTGCGAACGTATTCTCGCGCTGTCCGCTGAGCAGTGTCAGCTCTCCGGATAGCGCCCGCGCAAGGGCCGACTTCCCGCTGCCGTTGCTGCCGACGAAAGCCCAGCTCTCGCCAGCCTGCACGCAGAGTTGTTCAATATTTAACGTTTTGGTGTCGCTCAGGCGAAACGTACCTTGCGAAATTTGCAATGATGACATTGTGTATCCCACTTTTTGCAGCGATTTATTTCAGGGATACGTCTTCACGCCCACAATGTCAATGGCGTTAGCATAACGTGGCGAGAATGATGCGATCGGCATTGAAATATGCTATCGCTTCCGCGCCTTCGGCCAGATCGCGCGTCTGTTCCACCGGCAGGGTGGCGCAAAGGCTTTGACCATCCGGGAGCGCCATCAGTACTTCGCACTGCTCCGGCCCGCGTTCGATGCGGCTGATTCGGCCGGACAGCTGATTATCAGCCTGTACCGCCTGCGCGGCATCCAGGGTGATGCCAACCCACGGCGCCTTCAGCAGCACTAATACTTCCTGGCCTTCATCCAGACCAAGACGATCGGCGCTCTGGGCAGTAATCGCGACTTTGAGACGGGTTTGCCCGTCGGCCAGCAGGACCTCTACGTGCTGCTGAACCTGCTGATGGTCGCGGCCGGTAATCGTGCCGAACCACTGGTTGCGCGCGCTGGTCTGCAGAGAGAATCGCGAAATGGCGGCCAGCAGGCTGTCGAGGGGAAGGGCGTCATCATCGCTCAGGACATCGAACGCTTTCTGCTGAATCTGCGCCAGCAGGTCGTAGAGCTGAATCAGCCGCTGCCCGTAACGGGTGAGGACCGCGCCGCCGCCGCCTTTGCCGCCGGTCGCCCGGTCAACCAGGGTCTGCTCGCTGAGCTGATTCATTTCATTAATGGCATCCCATGCGCTTTTATAGCTGATGCCGGCATTTTTGGCCCCCTGGCTAATGGAGCCTGTCAGGTCAATTTGCTTCAGCAGGGCGATACGACGGGGATCGGCGAACAGGCGCTGCTGTAATTTAAGGGTAAGGAGAATTTCGGCCTGCATAATCATGTCCTGATGAAAAAAAGGTATTGTGACCGATAGCGGTCATCTTGCAAGATGCTTCTGCGGCGGCAGCCCGTGAGGCACCGCACAAATGGGGCGTGTTTTTCCGGCGGAATTCGTTACAATAAAGTATTCGTACTTTCTGGAGCCAACCATGTTAGAGCTATTGAAAAGTCTGGTTTTTGCCGTAGTCATGGTCCCTGTGGTGATGGCTGTCATCCTGGGGTTGATTTACGGGCTGGGCGAAGTGTTTAACCTCTTCTCCGGAGCCGGCCATAAAGACAGCAGGCCGCAAAACCACTGATTTCCCCCGCGCCCGGTTTGACCGGGCGTTTTTATTTTTCCCCCTTCGTTTGATCCTCCGCTCATTACCCCTAATTTTCTCTGGGAAAGTCCTGGCTCTATCGTTATATTGTCAGCTACATAACGAACCTACGGGAGATTCAGATGGCAGGTCAATGGTTACGCTTTTTTGCCGGAACAACGTTAACGCTCTGCGTTGCCGGTCACGCGCTGGCGGATGAGGGCAAAGTGACGGTTTTTGCCGCAGCATCGCTCACTAACGCCATGCAGGATATCGCTAAAGAGTATGAGAAAGAGAAGAACGTTGAGGTTGTCTCTTCATTTGCTTCTTCATCCACGCTGGCGCGCCAGATTGAAGCGGGCGCGCCGGCGGATCTGTTTATCTCCGCCGATCAAAAATGGATGGATTACGCGGCCGGGAAAAAGAGCATTGATTCTGCTTCTCGGACGACCCTTCTCGGTAACAGCCTGGTTGTCGTGGCGCCAAAAGCCAGCGCGCAGGGCGAGATAAACATCAATGATAAAACCGACTGGACCAGCCTGCTGAAAGGCGGCCGCCTGGCCGTAGGTGACCCGGAACACGTGCCTGCTGGCATCTATGCGAAAGAGGCGCTGCAAAAGCTGGGAGCCTGGGAAACCCTGTCGCCGAAGCTGGCGCCGGCAGAGGACGTGCGCGGCGCGCTGGCCCTGGTTGAACGCAGCGAAGCGCCGCTGGGGATCGTCTACGGCTCCGATGCGGTCGCCAGCAAAGGCGTAAAAGTCGTCGGAACCTTCCCGGAAGATTCCCATAAGAAGGTGGAATATCCGCTGGCTATCGTCGACGGGCATAACAGTGCGACGGTCAGCGCGTTTTATGACTATTTAAAAGGGCCGGAAGCTTCCGCCATCTTTAAACGTTACGGATTCACTACCCACTAATGTTCTTAAGCGATCCTGAATGGCAGGCGGTACTGCTGAGCCTGAAAGTCTCCTCCCTGGCGGTGGTACTGAGCTTGCCTTTTGGCATCTTTTTCTCCTGGCTGCTGGTGCGACGAGATTTTCCCGGTAAAGCGCTGCTCGATAGCGTTATCCACCTGCCGCTGGTGCTGCCGCCGGTGGTGGTGGGCTATCTGTTGCTGATTGCGATGGGGCGCCGCGGCTTTATCGGCAGCTGGCTATATGACTGGTTTGGGCTGAGCTTTGCGTTTAGCTGGCGCGGCGCGGTGCTGGCGGCGGCGGTCATGTCCTTTCCGCTGATGGTGCGGGCCATTCGCCTCGCGCTGGAAGGGGTGGACATCAAGCTTGAGCAGGCGGCGCGTACCCTGGGCGCTGGGCGCTGGCGCGTATTTTTCACTATTACGCTACCGTTGACGCTACCCGGTATTATCGTCGGCACCGTGCTGGCTTTTGCCCGTTCGCTGGGCGAGTTTGGCGCCACTATCACTTTTGTTTCCAATATTCCCGGTGAAACGCGTACCATCCCTTCGGCAATGTATACCCTGATTCAGACTCCCGGCGGCGAGGGCGCAGCCGCGCGTTTATGCTTGATTTCGATTGTGCTGGCGCTGGTATCGCTGCTGATTTCCGAATGGCTGGCCCGCCTCAGCCGTCAGCGGATGGGGAAATAACATGCTTGAACTCGATTTTACCCAGACGCTGGGAACCCACTGTCTGCAAATCCGCGAGACGCTCCCTGCCAGCGGCATTACAGCGGTATTCGGCGTCTCTGGCGCGGGAAAAACCTCGCTGATCAACGCTATTAGCGGCCTGACCCGCCCGCAGCAGGGGCGCATTGTCCTTAACGGCAGAGTGCTAAACGATGTTGAAAAACGTATCTGCCTGGCGCCGGAAAAACGCCGCATTGGCTATGTTTTTCAGGACGCGCGCCTGTTTCCGCACTATAAAGTGCGCGGCAATCTGCAATATGGCATGGCAAAAAATATGGCCGGACAGTTCGATAAGCTGGTCGATCTGCTCGGCATTGCGCCACTGCTTGATCGGCTACCGGGAGGACTCTCCGGCGGAGAAAAACAGCGGGTCGCGATTGGCCGGGCGCTGCTTACCGCGCCGGAGCTGCTGCTGTTAGATGAACCGCTGGCATCGTTGGATATCCCGCGCAAGCGCGAGCTGTTGCCCTATCTGCAGCGGCTGGCGCGCGAAATTAACATCCCGATGCTGTACGTCAGCCACTCTCTTGATGAGATCCAGCACCTGGCGGATAACGTGCTGGTGCTGGAGGCGGGGAAGGTGAAAGCCTTTGGCTGCCTGGAAGAGGTGTGGAGTAGTAGCGTGATGCACCCCTGGCTGCCCGAGGATCAGCAAAGTACCATTCTGAGCGCGATTGTTGCCGCCCAGCATCCGCAGTATACGATGACCGCCCTGGCGATCGGCGACCAGCAGATATGGGTCAACCGGCTTGACAGGCCGCTGGGCGAAACCGCGCGCATCCGCATTCAGGCCTCGGACGTGTCTCTGGTACTGCAGCCCGCTCAGCAAACCAGTATTCGCAATATTTTGCCCGCGGAGGTTATGCAGTGTATTGAAAGCCATGGGCAGGTTGAGGTCCGGCTGGAGATAAGCGGCCGCACGCTGTGGGCGCGCATCAGCCCCTGGGCTCGCGATGATCTGGGCGTTGCCCCGGGCCAGCGGCTGTATGCGCAGATAAAAAGCGTGTCGATAGCCGCCTGATTACAGCAGGTGGCGATAGATGTAGTCGGCGATGCTGGTGGTTTCGTTTTCACCGATCACCACGTTGGCGCGCGCTTTCACTTCCTCTACCGCGTTGCCCATCGCTACGCCGGTGCCGGCGGCCTCCAGCATGCTGAGGTCGTTATAGTTGTCGCCGAAAGCGATAACATCCTGCATTGACAGTCCCCGGGACGCCACCCACTGCGCCAGGCGTTTACCTTTACTGTTGCCTTCCCGGGCAATATCCACCTGATCGTGCCACGACCATTCGCACTCCAGGCCCAGCGTCTGGCCAACGTGCAGGGCAAAGCGCTGCAGTTTGGCGGTATCTTCATCGGTCAGGGCGAATTTCCACACGGCGTTAACTTCGCGCGCCGCCTGCGCCAGAGAGTCGACCTGAGTAAATACCGGGCGCTGCTCGACGGGCAGAGACTGGGCCCAGTTGGCAGTGCGGATGACGTGCCCGGTCGGCTGCTCGTAGAGCATGGCGTCATCAACGTACATCAGGCCGTGAATATCATGCTGGTTCAGCAGCTCCGTCAGGCTCAGGGCTTTATCGACCGGCATCGGATCGGACTCAAGCACCTTTTTTGCATGATAATCATACAAATAAGTACCATTGCAGCAAATTGCAGGTGTATCGAGAGCCAGTGCCTGATAAAAAGGATGGATAGCGACGTGATGTCGTCCGGTGACGACAATGATCTGGTATCCAGCGTCTTTGGCGCGAGCCAGCGCGTCGAGCGAGGCGGGGAGGATGGTCTTTTTGCCGGTTAAGAGCGTGCCGTCTAAATCCAGGGCAATCACGCGTGAGGTCATGTGTTGTTTCCGGTTAATGATGAAAAGTTAGCAGGCTATGATGGTACACCGCTGTGCCATTCCGGCAAACTTTTCAGCATCTACCGCTAAAGAGCCGATACACTTGATCTTTCAGGCTGCCTGGAGGCAATCTGAAAAATGTTGTGTATGCGTATTGTATTTTTCAGGGCGCCGTTAGTCTGAAAAATGAAATTTCCACGTGCAGTGAGGAAGGAGTATTCATGAAACAAACCGTTTATACCGCCAGCCCGGAAAGCCAGCAGATTCACGTCTGGGATCTGGATCCTGAGGGGAAACTGACGCTGGTGCAGGTTGTTGATGCCCCGGGGCAGGTGCAGCCGATGGTGGTGAGCCCGAACAAAGAGTATCTCTACGTCGGCGTGCGTCCGGAGTTTCGCGTACTGGCCTACCGCATTGCGCCCGATAATGGCGCCCTGACCTTCGCTGGCGAAGCCGCGCTGCCCGGTAGCCCAACGCACATCTCTACCGATCATCAGGGCCGCTTTGTGTTCAGCGCATCCTATAACGCGGGCTGCGTAAGCGTTACGCCGCTGGTGGACGGCCTGCCGCGGGAAGCGGTGGCGGTGGTGGAAGGGCTGGAAGGCTGCCACTCGGCAAATATTTCCCCGGACAATCGCACCCTGTGGGTTCCGGCGCTGAAACAGGATCGTATCTGCCTGTTTACCCTGAGCGACGACGGTTTCCTGGCTGCCCAGGAACCGGCTGAGGTGACCACCGTTGAAGGCGCTGGCCCGCGTCATATGGTCTTCCATCCGAACCAGCAATACGGCTACTGCGTTAACGAACTGAACAGCTCCGTTGACGTATGGGAGCTGAAGGATCCACACGGCAAAATCGAGTGCGTGCAGACGCTGGACATGATGCCGCCTGATTTCACCGGCGTTCGCTGGGCGGCGGATATTCACCTGACGTCCGATGGCCGTCACCTCTACGCCTGCGATCGCACCGCCAGCGTTATTACCATCTTTAGCGTTTCGGAAGACGGCAGCGTGCTGTCCATCGAGGGCTATCAAAATACCGAAACCCAGCCGCGCGGCTTTAATCTCGATCATAGCGGCAAATTCCTCATCGCTGCCGGTCAGAAATCGCATCATATTGCGGTGTATGAAATCGAAGGCAAGCAGGGGCTGCTGCAGGAAAAAGGGCGCTATGCCGTAGGCCAGGGCCCGATGTGGGTGGTGGTCAACGCTCGTTAAGCCCGCAGGTGTGACCGAAACCTCGCCGCGGCGAGGTTTTTTTACGCCTGGCGCAAGGGCTATTTCACCCGCATACGATACTCAATCATGCCGCTTTTCTCCGCGACCCAGTTGTACAAGCGCTGACCCCGCAGATTGGTTTCATGCGTGTGCCAGTACAGGCTGGCTGAGTGACGCTTCCGCGCCTGTAGCTGTACATACTCAATCAACTGTTTGCCGATATGCTGGCCCCGAACGGCCGGATCAACGAACAAATCTTCCAGATAGCAGTAGTCGCTTTCGGCCCAGGTAGAGCGGTGGAAGAGATAGTGAACGAATCCCACAATCCTGCCTTCGCATTTTGCCACCGCGCAATACATGGGTTCGACAGAATGGAAAAAACGCTTCCAGGTGAGTTGCGTGACGGTGTCCGGGATGTCGACGCGGTAAAACGTCTGGTAGCTTTTCCACAGCGGCAGCCACGCGGCAAAGTCAGTTTCAGCTGCGGGTTGGAGGGTAATTTCCGCGAGGTTAACGTCGGTTTTCTGGCTCTTCATGCTTCTTCCTTACTTTTAGAAACCGGATGGTTGTGCGTTATGATAGGAGGCGTTCTGGTTCCTAAAAAGTGACACTTTCTGTATATTTATAGGATCCACTTTTATTACGTTGATGCCGCTGCCGCTCATGCCAAAACCCATTGCCCCTCTGTTCCAGGAACTGTTATTAACGCGCGGCGTGATTAAAGACCAGGTCTATCACGCCCTGCGCCACGCGATTCTGGATGGCCGGTTATCGGCGGGTGCAAAAATACCCTCCAGCCGGGCGCTGGCTGAGATGATGGCGATCTCCCGCAACTCGGTCATTGCCGGGTTTGAGCGCCTGATTGATGAAGGCTATCTGCTGACGCGCAAGGGGGCAGGCACCTTTGTCTGCGACCATATTCCGGATCACGTCATTAGCGAGTACGGGTCGTCGACGGTGCCGGAAACGGCAATAGCCAGCGTTGGGCCGCTGAACCCTGATGTGTCAGCCCTGGTACCCTCATGGACGGAAAGCGAAGATAGCGGAGAGATGGGCGCGATTTTTGCCGTCGGTATTGGCTGTACCGATCTTTTCCCTCATGCTTTGTGGGGGCGATTGCTGGGGCGCGTCTGGCGGCAATCGCGCCGTGAACTCGCATCGCACGCCTCCTCCTGGGGATTCCTGCCGCTGCGTCAGGCAATCAGCGACTATATACAGGCGACGCGCGGCGTAAATTGCCACGAAGATCGGGTGATTATTGTTAACGGCATTCAGCAAGCGTTGACGATCGCCGCGCAGGCTTTACTGGAAGAGGGCGATGAAGTCTGGCTGGACGATCCCGGATATAACGGCGCTCGCGGCGCATTCGCCGCCAGGGGAGCCGTTGTTCGGCCCGTTCGGGTTGACGATGAGGGCATGGATATTCAGGATGGAATAGACCATTATCCCGGGGCTAAGCTGGTCTATACCGCGCCGTCGCATCAGTTTCCGCTCAGCGGCACGCTGAGTCTGCCGCGGAGGCTTGCTCTGCTGGAGTGGGCGGAAGCTAACCGCGCCTGGATATTCGAAGATGATTACAATAGCGAATTTCGCTATGCCGCCCGCTCTCTGCAGGCGTTGCAGGGGCTGGATAAACATCAGCGGGTCATCTATGCGGGTACATTCTCTAAGATGATGTATCCGGCATTTCGTCTGGGCTTTTTAGTTGTCCCCGAGCATTTGCGCGAACAGTTTGCCATCACCAAATATTATACTGACCTCTGTAGCGGATATCTGGAACAGGCCGTTCTGGCGCGTTTCATCCGCGAGGGGCACTATGCCAGCCACGTTCGTCGGATCCGTAAAGCCTGTTTTGAGCGAAAAAGCGCGCTGGAGGCGGCGATTAAATTCTATTTTCCCGGGCGCATGCTGGTGCATCCTACGGATTCCGGCGTGCATTTAGTCTGCTGGCTGCTGGATGGCTTACGGGCACAGGAGGTGGTGCGGAAGGCGCGCCAGATAGGCTTAGGTGTACAAACTTTTGCGCGCTATTGCCAGCGGCCAATGTCACGTGAGGGAATATTGCTTGGCTTTGCAAACCATCCGCCAGAGGTTTTGGCAGAGGGGATTCGCCGTCTGGCGGCGGTCATATAACCCAATACCGCAGGCTTTATTGAAACAAAAACTATCGCGTTTATTTCTGGCGAGGGCGAGCAAAAATAAATTAAATCTTATTTATAATTAACTCACACCGCTGAGCAGATGAGTCATCTGCTCAGCGGAGGCGAGTGTTAAGAACAATAATATTGCGCATGGATTGTAGATGTATCCACAGCTATATAACGAAACAACCATTCGCTTAGCGATAGGTGACATCCCTGTGAATGACTGCCGGTTAAAAAATCAGATATCATCCATGGTGTAGCTTACGACGATTTCCAGCGTTTTGCGGATAACGTCGGCGGTTACGACATCGCTGGTAGTCTCCAGCGCCGTAATTAACCACAGAATAATCGCTTTATTGTTGAGATGCCCCTCAGACTCCAGGATGCTGCTGATAGCCAGTGACATTACTGCTGATTCATCGATCAGCCTGTCGCCTGCGTTGCGGAAATATTCAGAGAGTGCGGTATCGTTCAGGCCTGCGTAAATATCCGGTTGCTGATGCATAGTCTGTCTCATCATATTCTCTACGTTGTGAGTTAAACATTCGACCGTTAGAGGTCAGTGTATTTTATTAGTACCTGGCTGCTGAGGGGAGCCTAATAATGAATTCGGCTTATCCCAATTGTGTTTAGCGCCTGAAGTACCCACAGTTTTGTTGTTTCCACGGCGAGCTACCATATTACTGATTTCATCGATAATACGCCCAATTGCATTCCGCCGCTTGTTATCTTGTTCTCCGGCCTGCATGGCCTGGAGTTTACCGATCAGTGCTTGTTTACTAATAGGCCCCTTGCTTTTGAGTAGCGAGAGGACAGCCTCTCCAATCAATACATCGGTTAATGGATCATAATCATTGTGATTCATAACGGTATCTCTGATCATTGTCATCTCCTTGACTGGGAATTTAGTAGCAAGCCGGTAATCCGTGTCAGATACTGGCCCATCCCCTATATTTCCTCATTCAGTAACGACTTAAATCACCAGATAACTGAAGCTACTTTTACCCCTGATGCTCAAACAAGAGACCAATCAACGTTTGATAATGGTTTTCTTCTTCAGGTTCTGAAGCCACTTCAAGGCGACTCAGCAGTTTCGTACACAGGGATTTGCGATTCAGGTTCCGTCCTTCATTCAGGATATCCATAACAATCTGTCCCAACGTTTCCTGCTGAGAAGGCAACGAAGCTTTATTGAAGTAATGGGCAATAGCGTTAGCCGTGTCAGGAATGTAACCGTTCTGCTGCATATGTGCTCCTGTCAGTTCAATTATCAGTAAAGTTGCGATTAAAGTTATACAATGTTTGCCAACTTGTACATAGAAAATGGAAAAAATATGTTAATTTTCTTAATATTTTTTATAACATATTGATTTGTAAGCTTTTAAAATTGTACAAATCTTAAGGTAAACAGCGAGTGGAGATGTACGGCTTGTACAGGTGTGCAGGATGGTAAGAATGTCAGCGAAAAGAGGATGTTAATGTGATTTATTTGTTAAGGACGCGCGCTGTTTTACAGGACTTATGTGGGTAGACCTGCTACTGTAATATCTCATTAGCATTCATCTCTTCTGTCGGAAATTTCATGCTCACTACCATCATTTATCGCAGCCATATCTGCGACAACGTGTCAATTAAATCGCTCGAAAGCATGGTTGCTGCAGCAAATGTAAAAAATGGTCAGGAAGACGTGTCGGGTATTTTGCTTTTTAACGGCACCCATTTTTTTCAACTATTAGAAGGACCTGAAGAGAAGGTTGAGGAAATTTATCGCCATATTTGCGAAGACCCGCGGCACCATAACCTCGTTGAGCTCCTCAGAGACCATGGGCCGACCCGTCGCTTTGGCAAAATCGGTATGGAACTCTTTGATTTACGAGAGTTTGACCGCGATGAAGTTCTGCAGGCCGTACTGGATAAAGGAACCTCGAAATATCAGCTCATCTATGACGACAGAGCTCTCCACTTTTTCCGTACCTTCGTCGAAGCCACGGAAAAGGAGAACTATTACGAAATTCCTGCGGCCGAAAGCTGGGACTTTGTGATAGAAGACGAGGCCTGGTATCCTGAAACCCCGCTCGAGCAGGCCGAGTGCAGCTTTGCTTTTCAGCCGGTGATCGATCCGTTTGCCAAAGAGGTCGTCTCCTATGAAGCGCTGCTGCGCACCAACTCCGGTGAATCGCCAGCGGTCTATTTTGACGGACTTTCGCGAGAGGAAATCTACTGGACGGATCTGCACAGTAAGCGCATCGCCTTCGCCATGGCGGGACGTTTGCATCTTCGTGGACGCACCTTGTCGATTAATCTGTTACCCATGACGCTGGTCAATGTTCCCAACGCTGTCGAATTTCTGTTGGCTGAAATTGAAGCCAGTGGTTTGATTCCCGAGCAAATTATTGTGGAATTCACCGAGAGCGAAGCGATTTCTCGCGTTGATGAATTTACCGATTCAGTACGAAAGCTAAAATCTGCGGGAATTCGCGTGGCTATCGATCACTTTGGCGCCGGGTTTGCCGGGCTAGTGCTGCTGGCGCAGTTTCAGCCGGACCGCATTAAGATTAATCGCCAGCTGGTCAAAGATATCCATAAGCACGGCCCGAAACAGGCAATCGTTCAGGCGATTATTAAATGTTGTAATTCCCTGGAAATTGCCATTTCAGCGGTGGGGGTTGAGCGGGCGGAAGAGTGGATGTGGCTGGAATCAGCGGGGATTACGCATTTCCAGGGAAATTTATTTGCCAGCCCGTGCTTCGGGGGCATTCCGCCGGTAGCCTGGCCGGAGAAAAAAATAGCCTGCGAGCTTCTTTAATTTTTTGAACGCTGCTCAGCGCAGCGTTTCGCTTAAAAAGCCGTGTATAACGGCAAAATAAGCCTTGTTTTTTGCTGTGTACATTGGCGTCCGACCTGTTAATTTTAGCTGTACAAGAAAAGTTAATTGTACAACTCGTCTAAATTAGTTAATTTAGTCGGTAAAGTATTATCAGGTTAGAGGGCGCTAATGGCATATTACAGCATCGGTGAAGTTGCCGAACGTTGCGGAATCAACCCTGTTACTTTGCGTGCATGGCAGCGTAGATACGGTCTGCTAAAGCCGCAGAGAAGCGAGGGTGGACACCGCCAGTTTGACGAGGAGGACGTTCAGCGGATTGAGGAAATCAAACGCTGGATCGATCGCGGCGTCTCCGTTGGCAAAGTTAAGGCGCTTCTGGAAGGCCATCAGCCTGAAACGCAAGACGCAGCCGTCCTGCTCCAGGAAGAGATGATGACGCTTCTGCGAGGTGTCCAGCCCTCAAAATTACGCACCCGCATCATGTCCCTCAGCCATGAATATCCCGTAGATAAACTTATTGACCGGCTGTTTGTCCCCGTGCGCAGCAAGCTTAATCTCGACCAGAATACTTCCCTGGCTATCATCAGTATGCTGGATGGCATTTTGATAGATTGCGTGGCGTCCATCCTTGCGGAATCGCGTAAGAAGGTGGGTAAAGAGACGCTGTTAGTAGGATGGGGTAATGAAGATCGCACTCGCCTGTGGCTGGAAGCATGGCGATTGTCCCAGCGCGCCTGGCACGTTAATGTGCTGGCGGAACCGCTCGACTCTCCTCGCCCGGAACTGTTCCCGGGTCAGCACATCTTTGTCTGGACCGGCCGCGCGCTGACCCCTTTGCAGGCAGAATTACTTAGCCATTGGCAAAGTCAGGGCTTTACCATCGAGTTTCACGGAGAGTAAGCGACTTAGAGGGTTAGCAGCGGAACATTCTTAGAGATGTTTTTCCGCCGCTTGTCTTCCTGAAGCATGGCAACATGCGCTGGTAGGTAAACTATCAGAAATTTTGCTGAGTCCAGGCTTTAAATGTTTCGCTGCGGCTAATATTAAAAAAATCAGTGCGACCAGAACAGCCTAGTTTTTTAATTAAGGTCAGGCGAATTTGGTAAATTGTTTTAATATGTAAATTCAGTGACTTCCCAATATTAACCATCGCTTCGCCATCGTTCATCAGGCGAATCACTTCTTTTTCGCGGTTGGTAAAAACAATACTTTCAGCTTCACTGTCAGGTTTTTTACCAAACAACGTCGGGCGAAGAATAAAAGATTTTATCTCAGCGGGCGTTGAGCGCGCAGGAATTCTGTACATCGGAATTTCGCTAAGGAAGTTCAGATCGTTGCCGTCGGTGAGCAGGACAAAACGAACTCTTTTGCGGTCGTAATGATGATTGAGCACCGCATAATAGTTATCGCTGGTGAAAAAGACGTATTTTCCATGAAAACAGCCTGGTGATAATGAATCTAGTACAAGCTGTAATCCTTGACGAAGAAGGTTATTGTTAATCCAAAGATCGTAATGATTAAAAAAGAGACCTTGCTTGTCGTTATTCATTTGTCCTCCGAGGCAGAAGTGTTAATTAAAGAATACTTTAACAAATCACGCTTAGTGATGATTTTTCGCGCGTAACATATGCAGCGTCTGGGTGTATAAGTCAGCGAGTATTTCATTTTTCTCGACATTCAGACGGCGCTGAACTTCAACGATTAAACGTTCATTGCTCACGGCCTCGTTCTCCATTCGCACCATATGTTCGATGTTTTTCAGCAACGCAGAGTTAAATATAAATTCTGCTGGAATGGTGTTCTTTATCTGCATGGTTAATCCCGGGTTATTTTAGCCATAATCAACTAACAAAGATGAGTGATAACACCATCTTTGCTATACGGTTTTTTCACCATTTCAGAGAAATGGTGTGCAATTTTTAATTCATAAGAATTCGGTAATGCAGAGTAATCAAAACTTACGTAATAACTATAGTCACGATTTTCAGGATGTACAATTTTTGCAGAAAAATTTTGTACATTTAGTGGGTTTTTTTAACAAATAAATTTAACTATATGATTTTACTTATCTTATGGTGTAATAAAAATGTGAAAAACTTGTACAGGATTGTCGCCTGCTCTGATGAAAGAGCGTCATGACGCCAGGTAATGATTTGCAACGGAAAGGGGGCCGCAGGAAAGAGGAGGAGAAAGGGGGAGGCGCTCCCCCTTCAAGTCAGGCGTTACTGTTTCGGTTCAGCGACGACGAAGCTCCCCACGCCGCGGTTATTGTATTCCCACATGCGATTGAAGTTAGCGTCGTTCAGATTACGCTGCGGGTTGCCTTTGGCATCCGCCGTTCCGGTATTGCCGCTGAAAGGACGATTGGAACCGACCGCATCAGCCCACGGTTTGGCAATGTTAAAACCTTCGTTAATGACGCTGTCGCGAATAACGACCTGGCCATTGGTATTGCCGTCAACGTCTAACGAGCGGCCCAGCTGCGCGACGTTATCGCCGGACGCCGTAAAGCGGCTGTTGATCGCCAGGAAGCCGTAGGTCACGCTTTTCAGGGTGGCAGGGGCGAAAACGTAAGCCTCTTTCTGGGTGCGCGAGTTGACTACGCGGAAGTCGGTATTCTCAAACACGACCGCTCCGCGACCGGAAACGATGTCCACATCGCCTTCTATATAGCTGTTGCTGACCAGCGTACGGGTCTGGCGGTTATCCTGCAGGCGATTTTGCACGCCGCTGTTGGTCACGAAAAAGGTATTCTGGCGGCCAAGGATATTAACATTGTTAATCTGTACCCGATCGCCATCGTTACGCAGCGCCACCGCCTGATGCGTCCCCACGTCAACGCTGTCGCCAAGGTTGTTGGCGATGGTCAGATTCTGCAGCTGCAGGCCGTTGTTCTGCGACCAGAATACCGCGGAACACATAACGCCAACGGTGGCGGCACGTCGGCTCTGGCAGCTGTCGTACATATACCAGGCCGGTTTACCCGGCATATATTTACCGCCCGGATTGACCTGGTGACGCCAGGAGACCGGATCCATTTCTGAATCAAGCGCTGTGCTGATTTTGACGTCAATCGGCTTCTCGCCGGTGCCGTACAGGGTCAGCGCGCCAGGCGCCGCCGGAACGTATACGGTGCCCGCATATTCGCCCGGCATAATGGCGATAAACTGACGACGGTTGGAGTGGCGGATAATCGCCGCATCCACCGCGGCCTGAATGGTGGTATGCGTTACGCCCTGGGCGCCCGCAGGACCCACGACAAAATCCGGCTGCGCCGGCAGGCTGATGGCGGATGGGCTCCACGCCGCAGCGTTAGGATCCAAAGACTGGAAATAGCTCGCCGGTAAAAAGTTTTTTGCTTCATCGGCGGTTAAAACAGGACGAGAGGCCGTGCCCGGCGCAGTCTGCGTTGAGGGCTGTTGATCGGCAGGCGTCGAACTACAGGCGGACAACGTCACGCCAAAGGCCAGCGCCAGCGCCAGGCGGGAAACGGAATATGTGTTCATGTTGCTCCGGGCAAGAATAAATTAAGGGGATAAGTCCTTTAAAGCCTGCTGTTTTATACCAACTTAAGCGAAACGGGAAGATGTAGCGCAAAAAAGTTGCTTCCTTTACATATTCAGCGCCGGAAACGGGCCGCTTTTGATCACAAATAAATAACATTTGCCCCGGTCTGAGTTGACATTTCTCGTGGAATCAAAATAAATGTCTATACAACCCATGACAAGTTGACCGCAATGACACAGACTCTTTCCGAACGCGTAATCTGGCGAAACGTCCGCCTTGCTACCCTCGACCCTCGATACGCCCGGCCTTATGGCCTGCTGGAGGACCACGTGCTGCTGGTGCGCGATGGCCGTATTGAGGCCATTGTGCCCGAAGGCGATGCGCCAGCCGGCCGAAGTATCGACCTCGGCGGCAGGCTGCTTACGCCGGGGCTGATCGATTGCCATACGCATCTGGTTTTTGGCGGCAGCCGGGCGCAGGAGTGGGAGCAGCGCCTCAACGGCGTTTCCTACCAGACCATTAGCGCAAACGGCGGCGGCATTAACGCGACCGTGCGCGCCACCCGGGAAAGCAGCGAAGCGGAGCTGCTGGCGCTGGCCCGCCAGCGGCTGGCTCGTCTGCTGCGCGAAGGCGTCACCACCCTGGAGATTAAATCCGGCTACGGGCTGGACCTTGAAAACGAGCGCAAAATGCTGCGCGTGATACAACAGCTTGCTGCGACGCATGCCGTGGATATTTCGCCAACGCTGCTTTCCGCCCACGCCACGCCGCCGGAGTATCAAGGCGACCCGGACGGCTATATCGATCTGGTGTGCCAGACTCTTCTCCCGGCGCTGTGGGAAGAGGGGTTATTCGAAAGCGTCGATGCCTTCTGCGAAAACGTCGGCTTTACCCCCGCGCAGACTGAACGGGTTTACAGTACGGCCCAGGCATTAGGTATCCCGGTAAAAGGTCACGTTGAGCAGCTCTCTTCGCTGGGCGGCGCCGAATTAGTGAGCCGCTATAAAGGCCTGTCTGCCGACCATATCGAATACCTGACCCCAGAGGGCGCGGCGGCGATGAGCCGCAGCGGCACCGTGGCGGTGCTTCTGCCCGGCGCGTTCTATTTCCTTAACGAAACCCGCAGGCCGCCGGTTGAACTGCTGCGCGAACATCAGGTTCCGATGGCGGTGGCGACGGACTACAACCCCGGCACTAGCCCCTTCGCCAGCCTGCATCTGGCGATGAATATGGCTTGCGTGAAATTTGGCCTGACGCCGGAGGAGGCGTGGGCAGGCGTAACCCGTCATGCGGCGCAGGCGCTGGGCCGTCAGGCGAGCCATGGTCAGCTGGCGGCGGGCTTCGTTGCCGATTTTGCTATCTGGGATGCGGCGCATCCGGTTGAGATGGTTTATGAGCCGGGGCGCAGCCCGCTCTGGCAGCGCGTGGTGCGAGGAGAGATTGTATGAAGCTATGGCAACCGACGCCCGCCGAGATTTGGCAGGGACGCGACGATAGCGCGGAGGCGGCCAACGCGCTGCGTCTGTTTCAGACTATCGCCCGCGTCGAACGTTTTGAACCGCAGGCGCAGCCCGGTGACATTGCTCTGCTGGGATTCGCCTGCGACGAAGGGGTTCGGCGTAATAAAGGACGAACCGGCGCTGCTAAAGGCCCGGAAATCCTGCGCCGGGCGCTGGCGAATATGGCCAGCCACGACGGCCACGACCGCTGCGTGGATATGGGGAGCGTCAGCGTAGAGGGCGACGCGCTGGAAGCGGCGCAGCAGGTGCTGCGCGAAGCGGTTACGGCCTGCCAACGCGCGGGCAAGCGTACGCTGGTGCTGGGCGGCGGTCACGAGACGGCTTTCGGCCACGGCGCCGGCGTGCTGGACGCGTTTCCCACAGATGAGGTTGGCATTATTAACCTTGATGCGCATCTGGACTTACGTATTGCCGACCGGGCCAGCTCGGGTACGCCGTTTCGTCAGCTGGCGCTGGCCTGTGAAGCGCAGCGGCGCGCTTTTCACTACACCTGTATCGGCGTGAGTTACGCCGCTAATACCCGGGCGCTGCTGGACGAAGCTGCCCGCCGCGAGGTGACGATCATTGACGATTTAGCGGTGCTCTTCGCCTTTGAAGCGCGGGTTATCCCGCAAATCGAGCATCTTATTGCCCGCTACGATCGCCTGTATCTGACTATCGATCTCGACGTGCTGCCCGCGCGTGAAATGCCCGCAGTGTCCGCGCCGGCTGCGCTCGGCGTTCCGCTGGCGACGCTGCTGCGCATCGTCGAGCCGCTGTGCCGCAGCGGTAAGCTCCAGGCGGTTGATCTGGTCGAGTTTAACCCGCAGTACGATATTGATAGCCAGGGAGCCCGCGCGGCAGCGCGTCTGGCGTGGCAAATCGCCCATTGGTGGCAATAGCGATTCAGTATATTCTGGACGTTTCGCTGCCCATTAGCACAAGGAAGCCCGGCCATGTTCTCATCGCAACCTCGTTCCGCGCCTGCGCCATTCTATGAAAAGGTGAAACAGGCTATTAGCGAAAAGATCCACAGCGGCGTCTGGCGGCCGCACGATCGCATCCCCTCGGAGGCGGAGCTGGTGGCGCAGTTTGGCTTTAGCCGTATGACCATTAACCGGGCGCTGCGCGAGCTGACCGATGAAGGCCTGCTGGTGCGATTACAGGGAGTGGGAACGTTTGTTGCGGAGCCAAAAGGGCAGTCGGCGCTGTTTGAAGTGCGCAGCATCGCTGAAGAAATCGCCTCTCGCCATCATCAGCACCGCTGCGAGGTGCTGCTGCTGGAGGAGACTCAGGCTGACCTGATTCAGGCCGCAGCGCTGAACGTAGCCGCCGGAACGCGCATTTTCCATTCGCTGATGGTGCATTTTGAAAATGAGATCCCGGTACAGATTGAGGACCGCTGCGTTAACGCCGCCGTGGTGCCGGACTATCTGCATCAGGACTACACCGTCACCACTCCCCACGACTATCTGTCGCTGATCGCCCCCTTAACCGAGGGAGAGCACATTGTTGAGGCAGTGCAGGCTACGGCGGAGGAGTGCGCGCTGCTGCATATTCATGCCCACGACCCGTGTCTGCTGATCCGCCGCCGTACCTGGTCCACCACCCATATTGTCTCCCACGCGCGCCTGCTTTTCCCCGGCAGCCGCTACCGTCTCCAGGGCCATTTTGGCTCCTGAACGCTCTGCGCGTCGGCAAAACGTGATTGCTGACGCAATATAACAAAAATGTATCATTTCTGTTAAATCCTGTCTTGCGCATGCTTGTATAGACAAGTATATGTATTTACGTACACAACGTTAATTGTCAGGAGAACCCCCGATGTCGCAAAGCAAATACCGCCAGCAGGACGTACGTGCACCGCGTGGCACGACGTTAAATGCGAAGAGCTGGCTGACCGAAGCCCCGCTGCGTATGCTCATGAATAACCTCGACCCGGATGTCGCCGAAAACCCGCATGAGCTGGTGGTGTACGGTGGTATTGGACGCGCGGCGCGCAACTGGGAATGCTACGACGCCATCGTGAAGGCGTTGAAAAACCTCGAGAGCGACGAAACATTGCTGGTGCAGTCCGGCAAGCCGGTGGGCGTCTTCAAAACCCATGAAAACTCGCCGCGGGTGCTGATCGCTAACTCCAACCTGGTGCCGCACTGGGCAACCTGGGAACACTTTAACGAGCTGGATGCCAAAGGGCTGGCGATGTACGGCCAGATGACCGCCGGCAGCTGGATCTATATCGGCAGCCAGGGCATCGTGCAGGGCACCTATGAGACCTTTGTTGAGGCCGGTCGCCAGCACTATCAGGGTAGCCTGAAGGGCCGCTGGGTACTGACAGCTGGTCTGGGCGGCATGGGCGGCGCGCAGCCGCTGGCCGCGACCTTAGCGGGTGCCTGCTCGCTGAATATCGAATGCCAGCAGAGCCGCATCGATTTCCGCCTGCGTACCCGCTACGTTGATGAACAGGCGACGTCGCTGGATGACGCGCTGGCGCGCATTAAAAAATACACCGCCGAAGGTCGGGCGATCTCTATCGCGCTATGCGGCAATGCGGCGGAAATCGTGCCGGAAATGGTGAAGCGCGGCGTGCGTCCGGATATGGTGACCGATCAGACCAGCGCCCACGATCCGCTGCACGGCTATCTGCCGAAAGGCTGGACCTGGGAAGAGTATCAGGCTAAAGCCGAGTCTGACCCGCAGGGCACTATCCTGGCGGCAAAACGCTCAATGGCCGACCACGTGCAGGCGATGCTGGCATTCCACGAAATGGGCGTGCCGACGTTTGACTACGGCAATAACATTCGCCAGATGGCTCAGGAGATGGGCGTTGACGACGCGTTTGCTTTCCCGGGCTTCGTTCCCGCCTATATCCGCCCGCTGTTCTGCCGCGGCATCGGTCCGTTCCGCTGGGTTGCCCTGTCCGGCGACCCGCAGGACATCTATAAAACCGACGCGAAAGTGAAAGAGATCGTTAAAGACGATAAGCACCTGCACCACTGGCTGGATATGGCCCGCGAGCGTATCAGCTTTCAGGGACTACCGGCGCGTATCTGCTGGGTAGGACTGGAGTGGCGGCAGAAGCTGGGGCTGGCGTTTAACGAAATGGTGCGCAGCGGCGAAGTCTCCGCGCCGATCGTCATCGGCCGCGACCATCTTGACTCCGGCTCGGTCGCCAGCCCGAACCGCGAAACGGAAGCGATGCGCGATGGTTCCGACGCCGTTTCCGACTGGCCGCTGCTCAACGCTTTACTGAATACCGCCAGCGGCGCGACTTGGGTGTCGCTGCATCACGGCGGTGGGGTAGGGATGGGCTTTTCGCAGCACTCCGGCATGGTTATCGTCTGCGACGGTACCGATGAAGCGGCGGCGCGTATCGCCCGCGTTCTGCACAACGACCCGGCGACCGGCGTCATGCGTCATGCCGATGCGGGTTACGACATCGCTATTGAGTGCGCGATAGAACAAGGTTTGAATCTTCCGATGGTAGCAGCAACGCAGGGGCACGCTAAATGAACGCTTTAACACTGATTCCGGGCCAACTCAGCCTGTCGCAGCTGCGCGACGTCTACAGCCAGCCGCTGAACATTACGCTAGACGAAAGCGCGTTCGCGGCGATTGATGACAGCGTTGCCTGCGTCAACGCGATTCTGGCGGAAGGCCGCACCGCCTACGGTATCAACACCGGTTTTGGCCTGCTGGCGCAAACCCGTATCTCCACCGAAGACCTGGAAAATCTCCAGCGCTCACTGGTATTGTCGCATGCGGCGGGGATCGGCGAACCGCTGGATGACGATCTCGCGCGTCTGATTATGGTGCTGAAAATTAATAGCCTGTCGCGCGGCTTTTCCGGCATTCGCCTGGGCGTGATTCAGGCGCTGATCGGCCTGGTCAACGCCGGGGTAACGCCGTGGATCCCGGCGAAGGGATCGGTCGGCGCGTCCGGCGATCTCGCGCCGCTGGCGCATATGTCCTTAACCCTGCTTGGCGAGGGGAAAGCGCGGGTGCGCGGCGGGGAGTGGCTACCGGCGACGGAAGCGCTGCGTCAGGCGGGGCTTGAGCCGATTACTCTGGCGGCAAAAGAGGGGCTGGCGCTGCTCAACGGCACGCAGGCATCGACGGCGTTTGCCCTGCGCGGGCTGTTCGAAGCCGAAGACCTGTTTGCTTCCGCAGTGGTCTGCGGGGCGTTAACCACCGAGGCGGCGCTTGGATCGCGTCGTCCATTTGATCCGCGTATTCATGAAGCGCGCGGCCAGCGGGGACAGATTGACGCCGCGGCGCTCTATCGCCACCTATTGACCGATGACAGCGCAATTTCCCAATCCCACCATAATTGCACCAAGGTGCAGGACCCGTATTCTCTGCGCTGTCAGCCGCAGGTGATGGGAGCCTGCCTGACCCAGCTTCGCCAGGCGGCGGAAGTGCTGCTGGTTGAAGCCAACGCGGTCTCCGATAACCCGCTGGTATTTGCCAGCGAGAACGACGTGATCTCCGGCGGCAACTTCCACGCCGAACCGGTGGCGATGGCGGCGGATAATATCGCGCTGGCGATTGCCGAAATTGGCTCGCTGTCCGAGCGCCGAATCGCCCTGATGATGGACAGCCATATGTCGCAGCTGCCGCCTTTCCTGGTGAAAAACGGCGGCGTCAACTCCGGCTTTATGATCGCCCAGGTGACGGCGGCGGCGCTGGCCAGCGAAAACAAAGCGCTGTCGCATCCGCACAGCGTGGACAGCCTGCCGACCTCCGCTAACCAGGAAGATCACGTCTCAATGGCGCCAGCCGCCGGTCGCCGGCTGTGGGCGATGGCGGAAAATACCCGCGGCGTGCTGGCCGTAGAGTGGCTGGCTGCCGCGCAGGGTCTGGATATGCGTGAAGGCCTGACCAGCAGTCCGCTGCTGGAAGAGGCGCGCCACCTGCTGCGCGAGCGGGTGACCCACTACACCGAAGACCGCTTCTTCGCTCCGGATATCGAAAACGCCATTGCGCTTCTGGCCGCACGTCATCTTACGCGGCTGCTGCCTGCCGTGCTCTCAGACCAACGCTAAACCATCGCTGTTCTCTGTACCTGCGCCGGGAGGATATCTTCCTTCCGGCCACCCTACACGCATATTTGTCGTCGTATAAAAACTATCAGGACACTTGCATATGCAACAACAAAACAAGCCACACCTGCTGCGCGGGCTGAATGCCCGTCACATTCGTTTTATCGCGCTCGGTTCCGCCATCGGCACCGGGCTGTTCTACGGCTCGGCATCGGCGATCAAGGCCGCAGGCCCGGCGGTACTGCTGGCCTATCTGATTGGCGGCGCGGCGGTGTTTATCGTGATGCGGGCGCTGGGGGAAATGGCGGTACGCAACCCGGTTTCCGGCTCCTTCAGCAGCTACGCGCGACAGTATCTTGGCCCGCTGGCGGGGTTTATTACCGGCTGGACCTACACCTTTGAGATGGTGATCGTCGCCCTCGCGGACGTGACCGCTTTCGGCATCTACATGGGGCTGTGGTACCCCGATGTTCCGCGCTGGATCTGGGTGCTGAGCATTATCTTTTTTATCGGCGCCATGAACCTGTGCAGCGTGCGCGTTTTCGGCGAGATGGAGTTCTGGCTGTCGCTAATCAAAGTGGTGGCGATTATTGCCATGATTGTGGCGGGCGGCAGCATTATTTTCTTCGGATTCGGTAACGCCTTCCCGGCAACCGGGCTGGATAACCTATGGAGTCACGGCGGCTTTGCCCCTAACGGCTGGGAGGGGATCGTGGCTTCGCTCGGAATCGTCATGTTTGCCTTTGGCGGCGTTGAGATCATCGGCGTCACCGCTGCGGAAGCGAAGAATCCGCACAAGGTGATCCCGCAGGCGATCAATACGATTCCGCTGCGTATCGTGCTGTTTTATGTCTGCACCCTGGCGATTCTGATGGCGATTTTCCCGTGGAACAGCTTCGGCGAGCGAGGTAGTCCTTTCGTACTGATCTTCGATGGCCTGGGCATTCCGGCAGCGGCCACCATTCTGAATATCATCGTCATCAGTGCCAGCATTTCGGCGATTAACAGCGATATTTTTGGCGCGGGGCGCATGATGTACGGTATGGCGAAAGAGGGGCTGGCGCCGAAGAGTTTCCAGCGCATCGCCAGCAACGGGGTGCCGTGGATGACGGTGGTGGTCATGGGCGTGGCGCTGCTGGCAGCGGTGGTGCTGAATTATCTGATGCCGGAGCAGGTGTTTGTGCTGATTGCCTCGCTGGCGGCCTTCGCGACGGTATGGGTCTGGTTAATGATCCTGCTGGCCCACTTTGCGATGCGTCGCGGTCTGTCCGCTGAGGAGCGTAGCGCTATCGCGTTTCCGGTGCCGTTCTGGCCGGTTGCGCCGCTGCTGACGCTACTGTTTATGGGACTGGTTATTGCGGTGCTGGGGATGGTGGAAGAGACGCGGATTGCGCTGATCGCCGGTCTGGTGTGGCTCGGCCTGCTGACGGCGGTGTGGTTCGCGCGGGTGCGCAAAAACGCCGTGCAGGCGGTGACGGAGTCGTGATTGTTTTGGTTTACCCGGGTTGCGGCTGACGCCTTACCCGGGCTACCCAATCGCACTCACCTGTAGCCCGGATAAGGCGTTTACGCCGCCATCCGGGGATTAGCTAAACAGGGCGGTAATCGACGCGCTGCCGAGGCTGTGGAAATGGACGTTAAAGCCGACCATCGCGCCGCTTGCGCCCTCATCGACCGCAATTTTTTCGACGTCCAGCGCGTGGACGGTAAAGATATAACGATGGGTCTCGCCCTTCGGCGGCGCTGCGCCGCCGTATCCGGTCTGACCGAAATCGGTACGAGTCTGAATAGCCTCTTCGGGCAGTTCGGCCTGGCCGGAACCGGCTCCCTGCGGTAACACGCGGGTATCGGCGGGAAGGTTGGCCACCAGCCAGTGCCACCAGCCGGAACCGGTCGGCGCATCGGGATCGAAACAGGTCACCACAAAGCTTTTAGTGCCGGCCGGCACCTCATCCCACGCCAGGTGCGGTGAAATATTATCGCCATCGTAGCCCATGCCGTTGAAGACATGGCGATTAGGCAGCTTCTCGCCGTCCTGCAAATCATGACTGATTAATTTCATCGTCTCTCCTCGCATTAATTCACTGATTAGCAAAGAAGTGTAGCGCGTGCGCCGCGCCTTTACCGTCTCTTATTCGCTAAAAAATGTTTCATCCTGAACGGCGATGTTAACCGCCCGCGTCAGGCGGCTTAGCTGCTCCGGCGTAATGATGTACGGCGGCATCAGATAGATCAGGCGACCGAACGGACGTATCCACACGCCTTGTTCGACGAAGAAGCGCTGCAGGGCGGCCATATTAACCGGTCGATGCGTCTCAACCACGCCAATCGCCCCTAAGACCCGCACGTCGGCAACCTGTTCAGATTCGCGCGCCGGGGCCAGCTCGGCGTTGAGCTGCACTCCGATCCCCGCCACCTGCTGCTGCCACTCGCCGCTTTCCAGCAGACGCAGACTCTCGGTCGCCACCGCGCAGGCCAGCGGATTGCCCATAAAGGTCGGTCCGTGCATAAAGCAGCCCGCTTCACCGTCGCTGATGGTTTCCGCCACCTGACGCGTGGTGAGGGTGGCGGAGAGCGTCATGGTGCCGCCGGTTAGCGCTTTGCCAAGGCACAGAATATCCGCCGTAATCCCCGCGTGCTCGCAGGCAAACAGCTTACCGGTGCGGCCGAACCCGGTGGCAATCTCATCGGCGATCAGCAGGATACCTTCGCGATCGCACATTCTGCGGATCCGCCGGAGCCACTCGGGATGGTACATCCGCATTCCGCCCGCGCCCTGAACAATCGGCTCGAGGATCACCGCGGCGATTTCATGACGATGGGCGGCCATCAGTCGGGCGAACGGCGCCATATCCCGCTCATCCCAGTCGCCGTCGAAGCGGCTCTGCGGCGCCGGGGCGAAGAGGTTATCCGGCAAATAACCTTGCCACAGGCTGTGCATTGAGTTTGTCGGATCGCAGACCGACATCGCGCCGAAGGTATCGCCGTGATAGCCGTTGCGGAAGGTAAGAAAGCGCCGGCGCGGGTCGCCCTTCGCCTGCCAGTACTGTAGCGCCATTTTCATCGCCACTTCGACGGCAACGGAGCCGGAATCGGCGAGGAACACGCACTCAAGGCTTTCCGGGGTCATCGCCACCAGCTGGCGGCACAGGGCCACCGCCGAAGGGTGGGTTATCCCACCAAACATGACGTGCGACATCTGGTCGATCTGCGCTTTCATCGCCGCATTCAGGCGCGGGTGATTGTAGCCATGAATCGCCGCCCACCAGGACGACATGCCGTCAACCAGCTGCTCGCCGCCGGCGAGGGTCAGCTCGCAGCCGTGGGCGGCCACTACCGGATAGACCGGCAGCGGTGAAGTCATTGAAGTGTAAGGGTGCCAGATGTGGCGCCGATCGAAAGCGAGATCGTCCGTTGTCATAATCGACTTGTAAACCATTTTGAAAACATTTAGGTTTACAAGTCTACACTGAACTTACAATGAATCGTACACAAAATATTTCGCGCAGCATCGAGGCGGCAAACGAGAAAACCCCATGAGCAAAGTTCACTATGTCACTGGGGTGCGCGAGTGCAGCCAACAAAGAGGCAGTGTGAAATAGAACGTGTACGACTTTTGGAGAGGCTAATGGCTCACCACCCACGTTGGACAATGTCGCAAGTCACTGAGTTATTTAATAAACCATTTCTGGATCTGCTGTTTGAAGCGCAGCAGGTCCACCGTCAACACTTCGACCCGCGCCAGGTTCAGGTCAGCACGCTGCTGTCGATTAAGACCGGCGCCTGCCCGGAAGATTGCAAATACTGCCCGCAAAGCGCGCGCTATAAAACCGGCCTTGAATCCGAACGCCTGATGGAGGTTGAGCAGGTGCTGGAGTCGGCGCGGCAGGCGAAACAAGCCGGTTCAACCCGCTTCTGTATGGGCGCGGCGTGGAAGAACCCGAACGATCGCGATATGCCGTATCTTGAGCAGATGGTAAAAGGGGTGAAAGCGCTGGGGCTGGAGGCATGTATGACGCTTGGCACGCTGAACGAGAGCCAGGCGCAGCGTCTGGCAGGCGCCGGCCTGGATTACTACAACCACAACCTCGATACCTCGCCGGAGTTCTACGGCAATATTATTACCACCCGCACTTATCAGGAGCGCCTCGATACCCTCGACAAAGTGCGCGATGCCGGAATTAAAGTGTGCTCCGGCGGTATTGTCGGGCTCGGGGAAACGGTCAAAGACCGTGCCGGGCTGCTGCTGCAGTTGGCCAATCTGCCGACGCCGCCGGAAAGCGTGCCGATTAATATGCTGGTAAAGGTCAAAGGCACGCCGCTGGCGGATAATGACGACGTTGATGCCTTTGATTTTATTCGTACTATCGCCATTGCGCGCATCATGATGCCGACCTCGCACGTGCGCCTTTCCGCCGGTCGCGAACAGATGAACGAACAGACCCAGGCGATGTGCTTTATGGCCGGGGCGAACTCGATTTTCTACGGCTGCAAGCTGCTGACCACGCCAAACCCGGAAGAGGATAAAGACCTGCGGCTGTTCCGCAAGCTGGGGATCAACCCGCAGCAGACCGCGGTGCTGGAAGGCGATAACGCCCAACAGCAGCGCCTGGAGCAGGCGTTGATGAACCCGGATACCGAGGAATATTACAACGCGGCGGCGCTATGAGCTGGCAGCACCGTATCGAACAAGCGCTGGCGGAGCGGCAGGCGGCGGATGCGTTGCGCCGTCGCCTGCCGGTGACCCAGGGCGCAGGACGCTGGCTTATTCGTGAAGGGCTGCGTTGGCTCAATTTTTCCAGCAACGATTATCTGGGCCTCAGTCAGCATCCAACGATCGTCAAGGCCTGGCAGCAGGGCGCGGAGCGCTACGGCGTCGGCAGCGGCGGTTCCGGCCACGTCAGCGGCTACAGCGAGGCGCACCACGTGCTGGAAGACCAGCTGGCCGACTGGCTGGGCTATCCGCGCGCGCTGCTGTTTATTTCCGGCTTTGCCGCGAATCAGGCGGTGATTGCCGCTCTCGCGGGCAAAGAGGATCGGATTGTCGCCGATCGTCTCAGCCACGCCTCGTTGCTGGAAGCCGCCAGCCTTAGCCCGGCGCAGCTGCGGCGTTTTCAGCACAATGACTCCCGACATCTGCGGGAGCTGCTGGCGAAACCGCTATCCGGTCAGCAGCTGGTGGTGACTGAAGGCATTTTTAGCATGGACGGCGATAGCGCGCCGCTGGCGGAGGTTCAGCAAGCGTCGCGGGAGGCCGGGGCGCTTCTGCTGGTTGACGACGCGCACGGTATCGGCGCGCTCGGCGAAGAGGGGCGCGGCAGCTGTTATAGCCAGCAGGTTCATCCGGATTTGCTGATCGTCACCTTCGGTAAAGCGTTTGGCGTCAGCGGGGCGGCGGTCCTCTGTAGCGAAGCGCTGGCGGATTATCTGCTGCAGTTTGCCCGCCATCTCATTTACAGCACCGCCATGCCCCCGGCGCAGGCAGTGGCGCTCAGCGCCGCGCTGGGGGTGATACGTAGCGACGATGGCCGGCAGCGGCGGGAAAAGCTGGCTGGCCATATTGCAGATTTTCGCCGCGAAATGACCCATTATTCCGGCGAACTGACCCATTCTGACAGCGCGATTCAGCCGCTGATCGTCGGCGATAACGCTCGCGCGCTGCGGCTGGCAGCCTGTCTACGCGAGCGCGGCTGCTGGGCGACGGCAATCCGCCCGCCGACGGTTCCCGTCGGTAGCGCCCGCCTGCGCCTGACGTTGACCGCTGCGCACGATTCCGCCGATATTGCTCGGCTGCTGGAGGTACTGCATGACGGTGGTGAATAAACGCGCGGTAGCGGCGGCGTTTGGCCGCGCGGCGGGACAGTACGCCCGGCATGACGAATTACAGCGGCGTAGCGCCTCTCTGCTGCTGGCGCAGCTCGATATTAAAACCTTCCCCGAGGTGCTGGACGCGGGCTGCGGTCCCGGTAGCATGAGCCGCTTCTGGCTTGATGCGGGGAGTCGGGTGACGGCGCTGGACCTTTCCGTCGACATGCTGGCTGAAGCCCGCCGCGGCGGCTGCGCGCATCGCTACGTCGAAGGCGATATCGAAGCGCTGCCGCTGGCGGACGGCTGCGTCGACCTGGCGTGGAGCAACCTGGCGGTGCAGTGGTGCGACAACCTCGTCACCGCCCTTGACGAACTTTCCCGGGTGGTGCGGCCCGGCGGACGCGTGGCGTTCAGCACCCTACTGGCGGGCTCTTTGCCGGAGCTGAACCAGGCCTGGCGCGCTATCGATGAGCAGCCGCACGCCAACCGTTTTCTCAGCGAGCAGGCGGTGCGTGATGCGCTGGCCGGTCGCCGCGCGACCGGCCGCGTCCATGCCATTACGCTGCCGTTTACCGATGCGCTCAGCGCGATGCGCTCGCTGAAAGGCATCGGCGCTACCCATCTGCACCACGGACGCAGCCCTGCGCCGCTCAGCCGCGGTAAGCTGCGGCAGCTTCAGCTCGCCTGGCCGCAGCAGCAGGGACAAAGTCCGCTGACGTACCAACTTTTTACAGGAGTCATCGAACGTGATTAAACGTTTTTTCGTTACCGGTACCGACACCGAAGTGGGGAAAACCGTCGCCAGCTGCGCGCTGCTGCAGGCGGCTAACCGCGCGGGATTTCATAGCGCGGGCTATAAACCGGTGGCCTCCGGCAGCGACCATACGGCGCAGGGATTGCGCAATGAAGATGCGTTGGCCCTGCAGCGCAATAGCCGCGCGGTGCTGCGCTACGAACAGGTTAATCCCTTTACCTTTGCCGAGCCGACCTCGCCGCATATCATTAGCGCCGATGAAGGGAGGCCGATTGACGCCGCCGCGATCTCTGCGGGTCTGCGCGAACTGGAGGAATGGTCTGATTGGGTACTGGTGGAAGGGGCGGGGGGCTGGTTTACGCCGCTGTCAGAAACGCTGACCTTTGCCGATTGGGTACAGGCGGAGCGGCTACCGGTGATTCTCGTCGTCGGGGTCAAGCTGGGGTGCATCAACCACGCGATGCTGACCGCTCAGGCGGTGCAGCAGGCCGGACTGCCGCTGGCGGGATGGATCGCCAACGATATCCAGCCGCCGGGCAAGCGTCACTCTGAATATCTGGCAACGCTAGAGCGCGTACTGCCCGCGCCGCTGCTTGGAGAAATTCCGTGGCTGGCGAATGCGCAGCAGCGCGAGGATCTCGGCCAGTATCTCGATCTCAGCGCGCTGGATCCGGCGTCATCCATTTTGCCAGCAGCGGCGCATCCAACTGCATAACGTCGCCCTGGGCCACGCTGCGTCCGCAGTGCAGGAGACAGAAACGATCCGCCACCCGACGGATAAACGGCAGGTGTTGTTCGGCGATCAGCACCGTCAGGCCAATATCGCGGTTCAACCGTACCAGTAAATCCCCGAGCTTGTGCAAAAAGCGCGGGCCGCCGCCGCGTGAGGGTTCGTCGAGGATCAGCAGGCGCGGGCGGGTTATCAACGCCCTCGCCAGCGCGAGCTGGTACTGGTCGTCGGCGGTCAGGGTAATCCCTTTACTTTGGCGCAGCGCGTAAAGCTCCGGAAATAGCTCATAAATCTCTCCGGCCATGCCCGATGCGGATTCGCCGCCCGCAGCAAGGGCTATATGCAGATTTTCCTCAACGCTTAGCTGCGAAAAAATACGTTTATCCTGCGGGACGTAGCCTATGCCGATAGCGCTGCGCGACTGGGCGGAGAGCGGCATCAGGTCATAAGGAGCCGCCCCCGCGTCCTGCCAGGTCATACTGCCGCTGGCGACCGGCAGATGCCCGGTAATACAGTTAACCAGCGTGGTTTTACCCATGCCCTGACGCCCCATCACGCAGGTGCATTTCCCCGGCCAGAGTTCAAGGTCAACATTCCATAGCGTGTGCTGGCTTCCGTAATAGTGATTCACGGCACGTAGACTCAACATAGACGTTTTCTCCTTTCCTGAGATATCAGGCGACGAGAAGATGCTGCAAATCTCTTGCCAGGAAAAAGAACTCTCGGTTTTTGCCGTTGAATGCAGGCGGCGGCGTCAGAAAGCGGACGGCGCTTGCACTTTCCCGGTGCCCGCGCGCTGGAATGTGGTGCAAAAAATAATAAAAAATCCAGCTAATCTTTGCCGATAAACAGCAAAAAAAATTCAATAAATTTTTTTCGCAGCGGGTTTTGCCGGTCCGCTCGGTTTTGTTCGGGTGGCTTGGGTCAGGGGCTGCAGACAGTTATCCACTATTCCTGTGGATAACCTTGTGTATTAGAGTTAGAAAACTTGCGGTAAGCTAGAGACTACGCGGCCTGCGGGCGAATTGACGCGAAACCCGTCTTTTATTAAATTTCATTAAATTTCAAATGCTTAAATAAAAGCAATGCCTGTAAGAAAAGTGTCACCGGCTGCCATAAAACATTCATCCACTCGCTTGACAAATGTTAAATGTCAATACTTTCTGGGGATAACCCCACAGAGTGGTGGATTATGCGCAAAAGCGCTATTTATTCGTCTATTCTGACGGCAAAAAGGGCTGATTCGCCCGGATACGATAATAGGATACTGTTTTTATATCCAGTATTTTTTATTGGCAAAAGCTGTGCTGGCGAGTAGAATTAAAGACCTGCCGTTCAACCCTTCTTCAGGTCCTGATAGATGAGTAAACCGTTCAAGCTGCATTCTGCTTTCCGTCCCTCCGGCGACCAGCCGGAAGCCATTCGTCGCCTGGAAGAGGGGCTGGAAGATGGCCTGGCGCATCAAACGCTGCTCGGGGTGACCGGCTCAGGTAAAACTTTTACCATCGCCAACGTCATTGCCGACCTGCAGCGCCCGACGATGGTGCTGGCGCCGAACAAAACGCTGGCGGCGCAGCTATACGGCGAGATGAAAGAGTTCTTCCCGGAGAACGCGGTGGAGTATTTCGTCTCGTACTACGACTACTATCAGCCGGAAGCCTATGTGCCAAGCTCGGACACCTTCATCGAGAAAGATGCTTCGGTAAACGAACATATTGAACAGATGCGTCTGTCGGCAACCAAAGCGCTGCTGGAGCGTCGTGACGTGGTGGTGGTTGCCTCGGTCTCCGCCATCTACGGTCTCGGCGATCCGGACCTCTATCTGAAGATGATGCTGCACCTGACGGTCGGCATGATCATCGACCAGCGCGCCATTTTGCGCCGCCTGGCTGAACTGCAGTATACCCGCAACGATCAGGCCTTCCAGCGGGGTACCTTCCGCGTGCGCGGCGAGGTGATCGATATCTTCCCGGCGGAGTCTGACGACGTCGCGCTGCGCGTAGAACTGTTCGATGAAGAAGTCGAGCGCCTGTCGCTGTTCGACCCGCTCACCGGCCACATCGAGTCGACGATCCCGCGCTTTACCGTCTACCCGAAAACCCACTACGTCACTCCGCGCGAACGTATTGTCCAGGCGATGGAAGAGATCAAAACCGAGCTGGCGGAGCGGCGTAAGGTGCTGCTGGAAAACAATAAGCTGCTGGAAGAGCAGCGCCTCAGCCAGCGTACCCAGTTCGATCTCGAAATGATGAACGAGCTAGGCTACTGCTCGGGGATTGAAAACTACTCGCGTTATCTGTCAGGGCGCGGGCCGGGCGAGCCGCCGCCCACGCTGTTCGACTACCTGCCGGCGGATGGTCTGCTGGTGATTGATGAATCCCACGTCACGATTCCGCAAATCGGCGGCATGTATCGCGGGGACCGGGCGCGTAAAGAGACGCTGGTGGAGTACGGTTTCCGTCTGCCGTCCGCGCTGGATAACCGTCCGATGAAGTTTGAAGAGTTTGAGGCCCTGGCGCCGCAAACGATCTACGTTTCGGCAACGCCGGGCGCCTATGAGCTGGATAAATCCGGCGACGAAGTCGTCGACCAGGTTGTCCGCCCGACCGGGCTACTGGATCCGGTCATCGAAGTGCGCCCGGTAGCCACTCAGGTCGACGACCTGCTGTCGGAAATTCGCCTGCGTACCGCGATCAACGAGCGCGTATTGGTCACCACGCTGACCAAACGGATGGCGGAAGACTTAACCGAATATCTGGAAGAGCACGGCGAGCGGGTGCGCTATCTGCATTCGGATATCGATACCGTCGAGCGTATGGAGATTATCCGCGATCTGCGCCTCGGCGAGTTTGACGTGCTGGTAGGGATCAACCTCCTGCGTGAAGGTCTGGATATGCCGGAAGTCTCGCTGGTGGCGATCCTGGACGCCGATAAAGAAGGCTTCCTGCGCTCTGAACGCTCGCTGATTCAGACCATTGGCCGCGCGGCGCGCAACATCAACGGTAAAGCGATTCTCTATGGCGATAAAATTACGCCGTCAATGGCGAAAGCGATCGGTGAAACCGAACGTCGCCGCGAGAAGCAGCAGGCCTATAACGAAGAGCACGGTATTGTTCCGCAGGGGCTGAATAAGAAAGTGGTCGACATTCTGGCGCTCGGTCAGAATATTGCCAAAACGAAAACTAAGGGGCGCGGCAAGTCTCGCTCGCCGGTTGAGGCGGATGTCGTGGCGCTCACGCCGAAGGCGCTGCAGCAGAAGATCCACGAGCTGGAAGCGCAGATGATGCAGCACGCGCAGAATCTGGAGTTCGAAGAGGCGGCGCAAATTCGCGACCAGCTTCATCAGCTGCGCGATCTGTTTATCGCCGCTTCGTAGCGGAGTTGCCAGATAAATATCGCCCGGGCTTTACCGGTGCTTCAGGGGGGACGGGCGGTGTTTTTCGTGGGGCGGGTAAGGCGTTAGCCGCCACCCGAGAGAAAAGCGAGCGCATGAGCCAAAACGAGGCGCAACACGTTTTGTCTATTTATTGCCCCTCTGTCGCGATTTTCCGTGATGCTTAATGTTGGCTTAATATTGTTTGGCGAAACTATCCTCAATCTACTGAGGATAGCGCCATGCAAAAATTAACCTTCCGCGAATATCTGGCAGTCACCTGCGCTTTTGTTATCGTCGTTGCCTTTTTTCATCAATGGGTGCTGACGTTCTGACGGACCGTGTCGGGAAAAAGCACCCACGCGCGAACGCCGGGCCCGGGCTGACGGTTATGTAAAAAGAACTGGGCGTCGTGCAGCTGGGCGATGCGGGTGACGATGCTTAACCCGAGCCCGATACCACCGTAGCGGCTGTCCATGCGGACGAACGCTTTGCTCAATTCACCGCTTTTGGCCTCATCAATGCCCGGACCTTCATCTTCTACCGCCAGAACCGGCGTGGAGCCGGGGGCTATCGACACTTTAATCGTCGAACCCGTCGGGCTGTAACGATGCGCGTTTTCTACCAGATTGCGTAAAATCACCTGCACCAGCGTGGCGTCACCTGACACTATCGCTTCACCCTCTTTGTCGCTGACCACCAGCTTTTGCTGACGCTGTTCCAGCATCGTCTCCAGTTCGCTGCGCAGCGGCTCGATCACATCTTCCTTCAGCCTGACCTGCTGATAGCTGCCGGCGGAGAAAGACTGGCCGACCCGCGCCAGCTGAAGCAGTTGATTAATGCTGTTGGTCATCTGATCGAGGCGCTGGATCAGCGGGGCGACGCTAACGCCATGCACTTTCGCCAGCAGCTCCAGATGCAGACGCAATCCGGCCAGGGGCGTGCGCAGCTCATGGGCGACGTCGGCGGTAAACAGGCGCTCGCGATCGAGCGTTAAGTTAAGGCGGGAGACCAGCTGATTAATCGCGGTAGTGACCGCGGTGACTTCGGGCACCGACTCTTGCAGGGCGATAGGCCGCAGGTTGTCCGGGGTACGGCTTTCAAGTTCCTGCTGGAGGCGGGATAGCGGCCTGGTGATTTTTTTCACCGCCAGCAGGGAGATATAGAGCGCCAGGCCGATAATCAGCAGGCTCGGGATCAGCAGACTGGCTACCGCTTCACGAACCTCATGCTCAATATGCTTCTGATTATTATGACCTTCGATGGCGCTGGCCACCAGCAGCTGAATCTGTTCCTGGCTTTCATGCCACAGCCAGAACACGCTGATGAGCTGGCAAACCGCCAGTATCGCGCCAATGGTCAGCAGCAGCCGATGGCGCATGGTCCAGTTTTTACTGACAAACAGAGCCATAGCGTTATTCGGCTCCTGCATTATCGACCAGCATATAGCCGAAGCCGCGGACGGTGCGGATCCGCGATTTACCCACCTTATCGCGTAAATTATGGATATGCACTTCCAGCGTATTAGTGGCCGGTTCGTTGTCCCAGCTGTAGATATCGTTATAAAGAATTTCGCGGTGTACCGGACTGCCCGCCTTCATCATCAGGCGGGAGAGCAGCGCGTACTCTTTCGGGGTTAGATCCAGGGACTGTTCGCCGAGCCAGACCAGCCGCCGGGTGACGTTCAGGCGCAGGTTACCGATAGTCAGCTCGTTATCGCCCTGATTGTTGTGGCGACGCAGCAGGGCGCGGATGCGCGCGTTAAGCTCTTCAAGAGCGAAGGGTTTAACCAGATAGTCATCCGCGCCGGTATCCAGGCCGCTAATACGTTCATCAACGGTATCGCGGGCGGTGAGGATCAGCACCGGCTGGCTAAACTTCTCTCGCCGCATGCGCGCCAGAAAGTGCAGGCCGTCCTCATCGGGCAGCCCGAGGTCAAGCACCACCAGACTGTAGTGGTTGCTGGCCAGCGAGAGCGCGGCTTCGTGGGCGGTAGAGACGCCGTCGCACACGTAGCCCTCGCTTTGCATCGCCAGAATTAATCCTTGTAACAGGAGCGCATCGTCTTCAATGACTAAAATTTTCATCGGCCTGCCTCTCTACATGGCGTTAAAATATCGTCTGTTGCCTGGTACTCGTGAGTGCTGACCCCGAGCAGACCGAGCAGGGTGGAGAAAAGGTTATCCTGCGAATACGTTTGGGTTTTCGCTTTTTGCTGCAAACACTGGCTGGAGACCCCATAGCGCTGTTGATAATCCGCTGACAACCACAGCAGCATGGGCACATGTTTTTGCGTATCCGGCGCAATGGACCACGGCAGCCCGTGCAAATACACCCCATCCTCGCCAAGCGACTCTCCGTGATCCGAGAGATATACCAGGCTGGTGGTAAATTTATCCTGCTTCGACTGCAGTAATTTTATCGCTTTGTCGACCACATAATCGACATACAAAATCGTGTTGTCGTAGGTATTAGTGAGCTGTTGCTGGGTGCAGCTCTGGATCTCATTGGTATCGCAGGTCGGCGTAAACTGTTTAAACTGCGCCGGATAGCGATTGTAGTAGGTCGGCCCGTGGCTGCCGATGGTATGCAGAACGATAATCCCGTCCTGCTGTAGATTATCGATATAGCTATCCAGATTATGGAACAGCACTTCGTCGTAGCACTCGCCGTCGATGCACTGGCCGCTCAGCTTAAGATCGGTGACGTTTTCGTGCGGCACCCGGTCGCAGGCCCCTTTACAGCCGCCGTCGTTGTCATTCCACTGCACTTTAATTCCCGCCCGTTGCAGGATATCCAGCACGCCTTCCTGATGATGCGCCAGCTCTTCATCATAGTGGGCGCGCGGCATATTAGAGAACATGCAGGGGACGGAAACCGCGGTAGCGGTGCCGCAGGAAGTCGTATTAGCGAAATAGATCACGTTATCCTGCTTCAGACGCGGGTTGGTCTCGCGAGAGTAGCCGTTCAGGGAGAAGTTGGCCGCCCGCGAAGTTTCACCTAACACTACAATGGTCAGATTTTTCCGCGGTCCGCTGCGCATCTGCGGCTTCTGAACGGCGTCTTCGCCAATTTTGACCAGCGGAAGATTGTCCATTCTGTTATGCGCATACCATGAATTCACCGCCACAATGCTGTTTGACGGGCTCAGGGACTTTACCAGCTCTTTGTTGTTGCGAAACAGCGAAGCGTAATCTTTATAGAAGAGGGCGGCGACCAGAATAATCAGCAGCGCTGAAACCGCGATGCTCACCAGCCGTACGGCAAGACTGCGCCAAAGCGTCTGCGGTTTGCGAATTTTGATCCACCATGCCGCGACGACGGCCAGAATGCCGGAAAGCCCCAGTATCAGCACCATTTTCCCGGAGAGCAGCGCAAAGCTCTCCGCGGGCGTGGTATCGAAAATATTGGTAATCATCGCCCGATCGATAACCACCCCGAAGGTCCAGATAAAATACTGGGCCGAGGCGCTGAGCAAAATAAACAGGCTAACCACGAGGCGGTCGAGCTTCAGGAACGAGGCGAGAGTGGTGATGATATTCATCACGCTGATGGCCACTATCGGCATACTGAGGAATACCAGCCAGTTATGCAGACCGTTAACCGGCAGCAGGGTAAATGCCTGGCGATAGAAAGCAAGATTCAGCGCGAGGCCGATATAGCAGGCGAACAGAAGCAAATAGGCCGTACGGCTGAGTACCGGCCGACGTAAAGAAAATAACGACATAGCGAACGTCCACATGAAGAGATGTTCGCTATCCTGCCGATTCTTTTTTAAGACAACCTTAAGATTTTAAGCCAGCCAGCTTTTGCCGCCACAATTAAGCCGCTTGAGGATTAACCTAACGCCTGAATGGCCTGTTCCAGCGCGTTGCGTAATAGCTGCCGATCGTGGCGATAGGGCACATCGCTGGCGTCCAGCGGCGTCTGAATGATGACCCGCTGTTCAACCCCTGCGGTATCGGCTTTCGGGCCGACAACCAGCGCGTCAATTACTCGTTTGCCGATTTGTTGCTCCATAATGGCGACCCTGTCGGCCAGCGTCAGGCTGGCCGCCGGGCTATGCTCTTTGCCGAGGTTATCGATAAATACCATTGGCGCGGGCGTGCGGCGCAGCGCTTGCGCCAGTTCATCAAGCAGCAGAATCGGCATCAGGCTGGTATAGAAACTGCCGGGGCCAATGAGGATTAAATCGGCTTCGGCGATAGCTTCTAGCGCCTCCCGGGTTGTGGGCACCGGCGGGGAGAGCATAAGCTCGCGCGGTACGCAGGCCAACTGATCGATATTGACTTCGCCGTAAATTTCGTGCCCGTCCTGATCGATAGCCATCAGATCGACCGGCTGTTCCGACATCGGGATCAGAAACGCATCGACCTTCAGTAAATTGCGGATCAAATTGATCGCTTCAAGCGGCCGAACGCTCAGATGATCGAGGGCCTTAAGCATCAGGTTTCCGAGGTTATGCCCGGAAAGTTCGCCGTTACCGCTAAAACGGTATTCAAACATCGCCGAGGCCACGCTGGGTTCAGCAATTAACTGATTAATACAGTTGCGCATATCGCCCCAGGCGATGCCGCCTTCCGCGCGGCGAATACGTCCTGTTGATCCGCCGTTATCGGTTGTAGTCACAATGCCCGTCAGGCGCGAACCCAGCGAAGAAAGTGATGACATTACCCGTCCCAGCCCGTGTCCGCCGCCGAGAGCCACAACGCGATCAAGATCGGCGAAAGTACGATTGCGCATAAAAATCCTTATCTCAATTAATCGGGCTCACAGTAACTGATTTCACCTTAAAAAACGATGTCCGTTCTCTCCAGGTATGAAGGATATTTTAGCGTGGCAATGGCGAGAATATCAGCGTACTGGTGAATTCCCGCCGATTGCCAGGGTGATATTTTTAGAGCTTTTGCGCTCCAGATAACCTACTACGCGGGAAAAATAAAATACTCAACGGGTCTGTTACCGCCCGAAGGCAAAGAAGGGAGGGATAAATTACGCTGCTTTCTCACACGCTTAGTCGTAAAAAAGCGAGATAAATCCGTTATATACATCGTTACATAACGAAATGTGGGTATGGCATAACCATGGTTTCCGCGCTACTATTCGGCGTAACCCACTAACACTCTAGCCTCTGTGCCTGTGTCGAAAGATATGGTGCTTTGGCCGTGACAACTTCGGTTGCCACCAGGGCGCGAAAAGAAATGACCGCGTCTCCCGTATTTGGAAAGGTGTCTATGGCTTCACAGCTTACCGATGCATTTGCGCGGAAGTTTTACTATCTGCGTTTGTCGATTACCGACGTATGCAACTTTCGTTGCACCTACTGTCTCCCCGATGGCTATAAGCCCGGCGCCGTCACCAATAAAGGCTTTCTCAGCGTCGATGAAGTGCGTCGCGTCACGCGGGCTTTCTCCGCTCTGGGAACCGAAAAGGTGCGCCTGACCGGCGGTGAACCCTCTCTGCGACGCGATTTTACCGACATCATCGCCGCCGTGCGGGAAAACCCCTCTATTCGCCAGATTGCGGTCACCACTAACGGCTACCGGCTGGCGCGGGATGTTGAAAGCTGGCGCGATGCCGGACTGACGGCGATTAACGTCAGCGTGGATAGCCTCGACGCCCGTCAGTTTCATGCTATAACCGGCCAGGACAAATTTCGTCAGGTGATGGACGGCATCGATGCCGCATTTGCCGCTGGCTTCGAAAAAGTGAAGGTCAATACCGTGCTGATGCGCGATGTTAACCATCATCAGCTTGATACCTTTCTCGCGTGGATCCAGCCGCGCCGCATTCAGCTACGTTTTATCGAATTGATGGAAACCGGCGAAGGCAGTGAACTGTTCCGCCGCCATCATATATCCGGCATGGTGCTGCGTGATGAATTGCTGCGCCGCGGCTGGATCCATCAGATCCGCCAGCGTAGCGATGGTCCGGCGCAGGTGTTTTGCCACCCCGACTATGCCGGGGAAATCGGCCTGATCATGCCTTATGAAAAAGACTTCTGCGCCACCTGCAACCGTCTGCGCGTCTCTTCCGTAGGAAAACTGCACCTGTGCCTGTTTGGCGAAGGCGGCGTCGATCTGCGCGATCTGCTTGCCGATGAGCAGCAGCAGCCGGCGCTCGAAGCGCGGATTTCCGAAGCGTTAACCCATAAAAAACAGACCCATTTCCTGCATCAGGGCAACACCGGTATTACCCAGAACCTGTCGTATATTGGCGGATAATGCATTTTAAGGAGCGATCTAATGAGTCAGGCCAGCGCTGAGTTTATCCCGACCCGTATTGCTATTCTCACCGTTTCCAGCCGACGCGGCGAAGAGGACGACACCTCCGGCCACTGGCTGCGCGATGCCGCCCAGGAGGCGGGGCACGTCATCGTCGATAAGGCGATTGTTAAAGAGAACCGCTACGCCATTCGCGCCCAGGTATCGGCGTGGATTGCCGGCGATGAGGTGCAGGTGGTGCTGATTACCGGCGGTACCGGCTTTACCGACGGCGACCAGGCGCCGGAAGCGCTGCTGCCGCTGTTTGACCGCGAGGTGGAAGGCTTCGGTGAGGTATTCCGCATGCTCTCCTTTGAGGAGATTGGCACCTCGACCCTGCAATCCCGCGCCGTTGCCGGGGTAGCCAACCGCACGCTGATTTTTGCCATGCCTGGTTCAACCAAGGCCTGTCGTACCGCATGGGACAATATCATTGCGCCGCAGCTCGATGCGCGCACGCGCCCTTGCAACTTTATCTCTCATCTTAAGAAGTAGTTTATGTCACAGCTGACCCATATTAACGCCGCCGGCGAAGCGCACATGGTCGATGTCTCAGGGAAAGCGGAGACGGTTCGCGAGGCGCGCGCCGAGGCCTATGTTGAAATGCAGGCGACGACGCTGGCGATGATTATCGACGGCAGTCATCACAAAGGCGACGTCTTCGCCACCGCGCGTATCGCCGGGATTCAGGCGGCCAAACGCACCTGGGAGCTGATCCCGCTTTGTCATCCGCTGATGCTGAGCAAAGTCGAAGTGAATCTGCAGGCGCAGCCCGAGCACAACCGGGTGCGTATCGAATCCCTGTGCCGTTTGACCGGTAAAACCGGCGTCGAGATGGAAGCTCTGACCGCCGCTTCCGTTGCCGCGCTGACCATTTACGATATGTGCAAGGCGGTGCAGAAAGATATGGTGATTGGCCCGGTGCGCCTGCTGGCGAAAAGCGGCGGTAAGTCCGGCGATTTCAGAGTGGAAGCTAGCCATGATTAAAGTTCTTTTTTTTGCCCAGGTGCGCGAACTGCTCGGCACCGACTCCCTGACTCTCGAACCGAACGGGCTGACCACGGTTGAAGCCGTTCGCCAGCAGCTCATCGCCCGCGGCGACCGCTGGGCGCTGGCGCTGGAAGAGGGCAAACTGCTGGCGGCGGTAAATCAGACGCTGACGACCTTTGATCATCCGCTGGCGCCCGGGGATGAAGTGGCATTTTTCCCGCCGGTTACCGGGGGCTAATATGACGCAGACGCGTATTATTGTCAGCCATGACCGCTTTAAAGTCGGCGAGGAATATCCCTGGCTGGCCGAGCGCGATGAAGACGGCGCGGTGGTGACGTTCACCGGTAAAGTCCGCAACCACAACCTTGGCGACAGCGTCAAAGCGCTGACCCTTGAGCACTATCCGGGAATGACGGAAAAATCGCTGGCGGAGATCGTGGAACAGGCGCGCGAGCGCTGGCCGCTGGGCCGGGTGACGGTGATTCATCGTATCGGCGAAATGTGGCCCGGGGAAGAGATTGTCTTTGTCGGCGTCACCAGCGCCCATCGCGGCAGCGCGTTTGCGGCGGGAGAGTTTATTATGGATTACCTGAAGACCCGCGCGCCGTTCTGGAAGCGCGAGGCGACGCCGGAAGGCGAGCGCTGGGTGGATGCGCGAGATAGCGACCGCAAGGCGGCAGAACGCTGGTAGTGTGGTACGCTTAGAAGATAAATTTCGTTAATCAGGAGACAGTCATGGACAGATATCCTCGTTCCGGTACCATCGTCCAGGGGCGCAGCGGGCTACAAACTTATATGGCGCAGGTATACGGCTGGATGACGGTCGGGCTGCTGCTCACGGCGTTTATCGCGTGGTTTGCCGCTAACACCCCGGCGGTGATGATGTTTGTTTTTTCCAGCAAAATTACCTTTTTTGGGCTAATTATCGCCCAGTTGGGGTTGGTGTTCGTGCTCTCGGGCATGGTGCAGCGCCTCAGCGCCGGTATGGCGACGACCCTGTTTATGCTCTATTCGGCGCTAACCGGACTCACCTTATCCAGTATATTCCTCGTCTATACCTACTCATCGATCGCCAGTACCTTCGTGGTTGCCGGCGGGATGTTTGGCGTGATGAGCCTTTACGGCTATACCACTAAACGCGATCTGAGCGGCTTCGGCAATATGCTGTTTATGGCGCTCATCGGTATCGTGCTGGCGTCGCTGGTTAACTTCTGGCTCAAGAGTGAAGCGCTGATGTGGGCGGTGACCTACATCGGGGTGATCGTATTCGTCGGCCTGACCGCCTATGACACCCAGAAGCTGAAAAATATCGGCGAGCAGATTGACGTTCGCGATACGTCGACGCTGCGCAAATACTCGATTCTCGGGGCTCTGACGCTGTATCTGGACTTTATCAACCTATTCCTGATGCTGCTGCGCATTTTCGGCAACCGTCGTTAATTCGTTCCCGGATGGCGGCGCGATGCGCTTATCCGGGCTACCAGACCGCAGAAAACGATGAACCTGTAGCTTTGGTCAGAAGCAAAGTTTCCCGGAGGCGATGCTGCGCATCTGTCCGGGCTACCGGATTTCAGACGGTGGTGAACTTGTAGCCCGGTCAGCGAAGCGCCTCCGGGCAAGTTCATCAACGGAGGAGTGGATAAAATAGCGGCAGATATCCACGATATCTACCAAACCGCATGAAACTGCAGCCCCGGTCAGCATCCGCGCCCGGGGCTTTTTTACTTCTCACCCGCCAGCTTGCGCTGGTTTTTCGCCCGCAGATGCTTTGCCCGGCTCTCCAGAATCAGGTAGCCGATGGTCGCCAGCAGCAGCGGCAGGAAGTAGTACAGCGCGCGATAGGCGAGCAGGGCGGCGATGATCGCGCCGCGCGAAATATCTTCGCCGGAAAGCATGGCGATAAACACCGCCTCAAGCACGCCAATCCCTGCCGGAATATGCACGATAACTCCCGCAATGCTGCTGACCAGCAGCACGCCGAGCACGAGGAAATAGTCCACCTGTGGCCCCAGCAGTAGCCAGATAATCGCCCCCATCGCCATCCAGTTCAGGCTGGAAACCGCCATCTGCAATATCGCGAAGCGCCAGGAGGGCAGAACCAGTCGCTGGCCTTTTATCGTCAGATGGCGCTTTTTAGCAAAGGCGCAGGCCCATAAATAGAACGCGGAAATCAGCAGCAAAATGACGCCGAGAATTTGCAGCGACGACTGACTGATATACCAGCGCTCGGGCACCTTCACCATGCCGGAGCTAAAAATGATGCCGCCGAGCAGAATATAGCCCAGCCAGTTGGTGGTAATGCTCAGCGAAAAAATTCGGGTAATGGTTGCGCCGCTCAGGCCGAGGCGCGAGTAGAGCCGATAGCGCATACCAATCCCACCCACCCAGGTGCTGAGCGTCAGGTTAAAGGCATAGCAAATAAACGACACCAGCATCACCTGGCGTTTAGCCAGCTTGTGGCCACAGTAGGCGCGTCCCAGCAGGTCGTAGCAGCCATAGATCAGGTAGCTGGCGATAACCAGGCCTATGGCGCTGAGCAGCGCCGTACGGTTGTAATCACGAATCACTTTCCACACTTCCTGCCAGTCGATTTTCTGTGCGTAAACGACCAGCAGCACAACGACGGCGATAAAAAAGAGCACCGTCAGGATTTTTTTCGCCATCCGCCAGCGAGGGTGAGATTTCGCCATCAGGATTTGACCTCCTGGTTTTCCGGGTCCACGCGATCCTGGGTTTCAATTTCTGGCTGAACCGGAGGCTGAACGCGCGACAGCAGGGGCGTATGGGCCGGAAGCCATCCGACCCACGCGGGGAAGTGGCGCAGGAAGTGGAACGCCAGCACGCTAATCCCGAGCCGCCACCAGGTTCGTTTCGACAAAATGCGCTTATCCACTTCGCGGCAGTCGTTGGCGATTAAGCCATTGAGATTATCGCGCAACGTCTGGTTGAATTCGCGGTCGTGGATCACCAGGTTGGCTTCCAGATTGAGTGACAGGCTGAGCGGGTCGAGGTTGCTGGAGCCGACGGTGGCCCAGTGGTCGTCCGCCAGCGCCACTTTGCCGTGCAGCGGACGGCGGCGATATTCAAAAATCTGCACGCCGCCTTTGACCAGGTAGTGGTACAGCAGTCGTGCGCCGAATTTAACAATCGGGATATCCGGTTCGCCCTGGACAATAAGCTTGACGCGTACGCCGCGGCGGGCAGCGTTGCGCATCGCATGCAGCAGCCGATAGCCAGGGAAAAAGTAGGCGTTGGCGATAATCACTTCCCGGCGGGCGGTGGTCAGCATTTTCAGATAGTGGCGTTCGATATCATCGCGATGATCCTGATTATCCCGCCAGATAAACAGCGCCTGAGCCTCGCCGGGATTGCGGTTGACTTCGGGCTTATGCCGACGGCGGCGCCACCAGCGGCGGGTGGCTTCGCTGGTGGGCAGGTTTTCCAGTTCAAACTGCAGAATGTCGAGCACCACCGGCCCTTCAACCTGCACGGCGTAGTCCTGTTTGGCCTCGGGACCGTAATCGGTCATATGCTCGGCGGAGTAGTTAATGCCGCCGACAAAGGCGGTAACGTCGTCGATCACCACGATTTTACGATGCATGCGGCGGAATAAATTGGTGCGCATGCCGAGCAGCCGCGGGCGCGGATCGTAGTAGCGAAAAATCACCCCGGCCGACGTCAGTTCGCCCACAAAGCTTTCGCTCAAATCCGGAGAGCCGTAACCGTCCAGTAGGACTTCTACGCGCACGCCGCGCTGGGCCGCTTTGAGCAACACGGCATGCAGCTGCTTGCCGACGTCATCCTCGAACCAGATAAAGGATTCCAGAATCACCCGCTGCTGCGCGCGATCAATAGCGGCAAATAATGCCGGATAATAGTTATCGCCATTTTCTAATAGCCGAATGCGGTTTCCTTCCTGCCAGCTGCATTTCACAGATGTATCTCCACGCTAAGCGGTGCATGATCGGACAAATGACGCCACTGTTTTAACGCCAGCGCTTTTGGCTGGCTGGCATGGGCGTTTTTTACGTATATGCGGTCGAGGCGCAGCAGAGGGAAGCTGACCGGGAAAGTTCGCGCCGGGCGCCCTCTGGCGCGGGTAAAAATCTCCTCCAGCCCGGCCTGGGCTTTAAGCTGGCGGTTAGCCTGCTGCTGCCAGTCGTTAAAATCACCGGCCACTACCACCGGCTCGCCCGCGGGCAAACCGTTTACCCAGTCCGCCAGCATCGTCAGCTGGGCCTGGCGCTGATGAGAACGCAGACCCAGATGCGCGCAGATCACATGGATAGCGATCCCGCTTTCGGGCGGGACGATGCGGCAATAGAGCAGGCCGCGCTTTTCGCTGTTGCCGACCGAAACATCCAGATTTTGATAATGTTCTATAGGAAAGCGAGAAAGTACCGCGTTGCCGTGATGCCCTTCCGGATAAACCGCATTGCGACCGTAGGCGTAATCGCTCCACATGGTATCGGCAAGAAATTCATAGTGGGTCGTATCCGGCCAGTTTTCGATATGCAGCGGATGAATTTCATGCGCACCCATCACCTCCTGCAGGCAAACAATGTCGGCGCTGACGCTACGCACCGCTTCGCGCAGCTCGGGTAAAATAAAGCGGCGATTGAAGGCAGTGAACCCTTTATGAGTGTTAATTGTCAGCACGTTTAGCGAAAATCGCGGCATTTGGTTGTCCTTATTTCTCTGGGCAATGTCACTTTCCTGTAGGAAATAGTGTAGTAGAGGTCACAAAAAGATGCGGTGATACGGAATTTTCCGTAAAGTGCGGTACTCTGAGTAGCAGAGAAAAATCCTTCAGGAGAGAAGCCATGAAGTGGCAACAACGTGTACGCGTCGCAACGGGTCTTAGTTGCTGGCAGATTATGTTGCATCTACTGGTCGTGGCAGTACTGGTGATGGGTTGGATGAGCGGCGCGCTGGTGCGCGTCGGATTAGGTTTGTGCGTGCTGTACGGCGTCACGTTACTGTCGATGCTGTTCTTGCAGCGTCACCACGATGAGCGCTGGCGCGACGTCGGTGATTTCCTTGAGGAGCTCACCACCACCTGGTACTTCGGCGCGGCGGTAATCGTGCTGTGGCTGCTGTCGCGCGTGCTGCACAACAACCTGCTGTTAGCCCTCGCCGGGCTGGCCATACTGGCAGGTCCGGCGGTGGTTTCACTGCTGGCGAAAGATAAAAAACTACGCGATCTTTCTTCGGAACATCGCATACGCCGCTGAGCCGGTGGTGGCCGCTATGACCAGTAGCGGCCACAAACTTCCCCACACAATTTCCAGACTCGCATCCTTCAGATAGATCTGCTTGGTGATATCGGTAAAGTGACGTATCGGGTTTATCCACGTCAAATCCTGCAGCCATTGCGGCATATTCTCCACCGGGGAAACGTAGCCCGAGAGCAGAATTGCCGGCATCATAAAGACGAACACGCCGATAAACGCCTGCTGCTGCGTGGAGCACAGTGACGAAATCAGCAGGCCGAATCCTACCAGCGACAGGCCGTAGACAATCATCGTAAAGTAAAACAGCAGCAGCGAGCCGGCAAAGGGGATTTGATAGGCCCAGATACCAATTCCCAGCACGATGGTGGCCTGCAGGGTCGCGACGATTAGCGCCGGCACCGCTTTACCGATAAAGATCTGCCAGGTTGCCAGCGGCGAGACCAGCAGCTGATCGAGCGTACCCTGTTCGCGCTCGCGGGCAACGGAGAGCGAGGTGACTATCATCACGCCGATGGTGGTGATCATGGCGATTAGCGACGGCACGACGAACCATTTGTAATCGAGATTCGGGTTATACCAGTTGCGTACCACCAGCTCGCTGTTGTTTGGTTTGGCTTTGTCTTCCATTAACGCCTGCTGATAGTTTTTGACGATCTGCTGGAGATAGTTCGCGGCGATCTGCGCGCTGTTGGAGTTGCGCCCATCAAGCAACAGCTGGAGAGGGGCGGTCTGCCAGATATCGAGGTTGCGCGAAAAATCTGCCGGGAATCGCACGACCAGCAGCGCCTTTTGTTCGTCAATGGTCGGTCTTATCTCCTGAGGGCTTTTCAGCAGCAGGACGTGGGTGAAGGCTTTAGCGCGGGCAAAGCGCTGGGTCAGCTCCACGGCGTGCTTGCCGTTGTCTTCGTTATAGATGGCGATGGTGGCGTTAGTCACCTCCAGCGTGGCGGCAAAGGGGAACAGCAGCACCTGAATGAGTACTGGCATAATTAAAATCGCCCGCGTCTGCGGTTCACGCAGCAGCGACTGTAGCTCTTTGCGGATTAACGTCCATAAGCGATGAAACATCTCATATTCTCTCTTTGTGATCCCCGGATTGCGCTGCGCTTATCCGGGCTACCCGTTTGCCAGCCCTTGTACCGGGGGGCGCGCAGGCAAATTAATCCAGACGTCGTTTGGTTTTCAGCCACGTCAGGCCGATAAACATCACCGCCGAGGCGATCAGGAACAGCACGTTCACCAACAGCACCACCGGGATATTGCCCGCCAGAAACAGGCTTTGCAGAGTGCTGACAAAATAGCGCGCCGGGATCACGTAGGTCACGGCGCGAATTATCGCCGGCATGCTGTCTATCTGAAAAATAAATCCGGAGAGCATGATTGACGGCAGGAACGCGGCATTCAGCGCGACCTGCGCGGCGTTAAACTGGTTACGGGTGATGGTGGAAATCAGCAGCCCCATGCCCAGGGTACTCAGCAAAAACAGGCTGGTAATAAAAAACAGAATCACCAGCGAACCGCGGAACGGCACGCCGAGAATAAACACCGCCACCAGCATACACAGCAGCATCGCCAGCATGCCGAGGAAATAGTAGGGGATCAGCTTGCACAGCAGCAGCTCGGCGCGGGTAATCTCGGTCGACAGCAGCGCTTCCATCGTGCCGCGTTCCCACTCGCGGGCCACCACCAGCGACGTCAGGATCGCGCCGACCACCGTCATAATGATGGTAATCGCGCCGGGGATAATAAAATGCTGGCTGATGGCGGCCGGGTTAAACCAGTAGCGCATCTGCACGTCGATCAGCGGCTCGAAGGTTTCACCGCGATCTTCCGCCCGCTGCTGTTGCCAGATTTGCCAGATGCCTTCGACGTAGCCCTGGGCGAAGTTAGCGGTATTGGGTTCGCTGCCGTCGGTGATGAGCTGGATCGGCGCGTCGTCGCCGGGACGGGCCATCTTCTGGTCGAAGTCCACCGGTAGGGTGACCAGGGCGCGAATGCGTCCCGCCTGCATCATCTGCACCAGTTCCTGGCGGTTATCGCTGATGGTGGCGTCAATATAGGGGGAGCCGGTCATGGTATGGACAAAATCCAGCGCCTCTTCGCTCTGCTGCTCCAGCAGCACGCCCACCCGCAGCTTGCTGGAGTCGAGGTTAATCCCGTAGCCAAAAATGAACAGCAGCAGCAGGGGGATCACCACCGCAATCAGCCAGCTGCTGGGGTCGCGGACGATCTGCCGCGTCTCTTTCACGCACAGGGCGCGTACGCGCCGCCACGATAGCAGTTTAGCGCTCACCGGCGTTCTCCTTATCCCAGTCATGGATGAGGGTGATAAATGCCTGCTCCATCGTCGGGTCTGGCTGTTTTTCATCCGCCGCCAGCGCCTTCAGATCGTCCGGCGTGCCGCTGGCGATCAATTTGCCGTGATAGACCAGACCGATACGATCGCAATACTCCGCCTCATCCATAAAGTGGGTGGTCACCATCACCGTGACGCCTTTATCGACCATGCTGTTGATATGGAGCCAGAACTCGCGGCGGGTGAGGGGATCGACGCCGGAAGTGGGTTCGTCAAGAAACAGGATATCCGGCTCATGCATCAGCGAGCAGGCCAGCGCCAGGCGTTGTTTATAGCCAAGCGGCAGATCGTCGGCGGCCTGCCGGGCGATGCTTTTCAGGCCGAACGCCTCGCTCATGCTGGCGATTTTGTCGTTCTGCGCCCGTCCGCGCAGGCCGTATACGCCGGAGAAGAAGCGCAGGTTCTGCTCAACGGAAAGGTTACCGTACAGCGAGAACTTCTGCGCCATATAGCCCAGATGCTGACGCGCTTTGCCGGAGCTGACCTTCAGGTCCATCCCCAGAACCAGCGCTTTACCGGAGGTGGGGACCAGCAGGCCGCACATCATCTTAAAAGTGGTAGACTTACCCGCGCCGTTAGGCCCGAGAAGGCCGAAAATCTCCCCACGTTTAACCTGAAAATCGACGTGATCGGTAGCGGCGAAATCGCCGAATTTCTTGGTCAGGGTCTGCGCTTCAATCACCGTGTCCTCATGGGAGCCTTCCACGGTATGGATAATTTTGCCCAGCGGCGATTCGGCGGTACCGGCACCGCCGAGCAGGTCGATAAAGGCGTCTTCAAAACGCGGCGCGGTTTCAGCGACCTCCAGCGGCGGCATATCGGCAGCGTTCTGTACTTCGCTGATGCTGGCCTCTTTTTTAATGATCAGGCGTACCGATTTACCCTGAATGACGCCATCGCTGACCTGCGGCAGCTTCAGGGTGCGCTGGAGCAGGCGGCGGTTATTCTCCCGGGAACTGGAAATCAAAAAACTGCGTCCCGCCATGGTTTGCGTCAGCTCTTTTGGCGCCCCCTGGTAAAGCAGCTGGCCCTCGTTCATCAACAGAACGTCCCGGCACTGCTCGGCCTCGTCGAGGTAGGAGGTGCTCCAGAGGATCAGCATCCCGTCGCCCGCCAGCTCGTGTACCATCTGCCACAGCTCGCGGCGTGAGATGGGGTCGACGCCGACGCCGGGCTCATCCAGCAGCAGCACCTTCGGCTCGCCGACGAGGGTACAGGCCAGGCCGAGTTTCTGCTTCATGCCGCCGGAAAGCTTACCCGCCAGCCGGCCGGTAAAGGGGCCGAGAGAGGTAAACTCCAGCAGCCGGGCGAAGGTTTTCTCCCGCGCCTCGCCGGTCACGCTGCGCAGGTCGGCGTAGAGCGTGAGATTTTCCATCACCGTCAGATCTTCATACAGACCGAATTTTTGCGGCATATAGCCGAGCACCGCGTGCAGGGCGCTATCGTCAGCAATCGGGTCGAAGCCGATCACCTTTGCGCTGCCTGCGTCGGGCTTCAGCAGCCCGGCGAGCATGCGCATCAGGGTGGTTTTTCCGGCGCCATCCGGGCCAACCAGACCGGTCACATAGCCGGAGTGAATGGTACAGTCCAGCGGCGCGACGGCCGGGCGGTCCATCCCGGCAAAGCTCCGGGTCAGGCCGCTCAGCGTAATCACGTCTTCGCTCATTGGCCGTTTCCATGACTGAAAGCGACGGTGACCGGCATCCCCTGACGCAGCGCGTCGTCGGCATCGGTGACCACAATTCGCAGGCGATAAACCAGATCGGTGCGCAGGTCCGGGGTTTCCACGGTTTTCGGCGTGAATTCAGCGGTAGGGGAGACGAAGCCGATTTTGCCGCGATAGGGTTTATCCGGGCGACTATCGGTGTAAAGCAGCACTTCGCGCCCCGGCTGGGCCTGGCCCAGGTTGGTTTCATCGATGTAGGCGCGTACCCATACCGGATGGGTTAACGACAGCGTCATTACGGTACCGCCCGCGCTAAGCATGCTGCCCGGCTCGACGGCGCGGGTCATCAGCGTTCCGTCGGACGGCGAGGTCAACGTGGTATCGTGCAGGTCCAGCTTCGCCTGCGCCAGCGCGGCCTGCGCCTGTTCGAGGCTGGCTCTGGCCTGGGCGATTTCCTGCGGACGGTTCCCCGCGCGATACTGGCGCAGCTTATCCTGCGCGGATTTCAGCGTCGCCTGGGCCTGATCGCGAGAGGAGCGGGCGTTTTCCAGATCGTTCGCGGAGATGGCGCTGCTTTTGCGTAGCCCCAGCTGGCGCTGATAGAAGTTCTGCGCATAGTCGTAAGCCGCCTGCGCCTGGTTGACCGCGGCGGCGGCCTGGGCAATCTCCTCCGAGCGATATCCCGCCATCATCAGGTCGTACTGCGCCTGGGCGGTGGAAACGTTGGCTTGCGCCTGCTGCAGGGCGTTTTCGTAGGGCGCGCGATCAAGCTCGCCCAGCGTCTGCCCGGCTTTTATCGCATCGCCCTCGTCGACGCTGAGCGACGCCAGCCGTCCGCCCACGCGAAAGCTCAGGTTAACGGTGCGAATATCCACGTTGCCATAAAGCGTGAGCTCTTTTTGCTGGCTGCTCTGGTACCACCACCAGCCTCCGCCAATGACAGCGGCCAGCAGGAGAAGCAGCACAACGACGATGAGCGGTTTTTTCATGACTCCAGACCCCTTTGCGATAATCCTTCCAGAACGAAATCTATATGGCAGGTAATAACTTCAAAAATTTGCTCGGTTTTTTGCCGATCGAATTCAGCCCAGCCCGCGCGGCGCAGCACCGTTTCCCGACCAAGACGAAAGGCGAGCACTTCGCCAAGTAGCGCGTGCGTGTGCAGCACCATCTGCGTGCTGTCAGCGTTAAGGCCGGTATAAGCGGCGATTAAACGGGTCAGGTAGCAGTGTAGCGGAGCAATGACCTGATCGTGGATAAGCCGGTAGGCCGCAGTCGGCGATAGCTGTTCGCGGGAGATAAATTTGCTCAAGTTAACCGTATCATCCTGGGTCAGTAGCAAAATCATATTCTGACAGGCGCGCAGAATCAGAGTGCGCATGGCGGCTTTGTCCGGAACAGGCTGAGCGAATAGCGCTTCCGCCGCCTGCGCGTGGGGACGGAAATTGTGCTCGATAAAATCGGCGATCCACTGGGCGCAGGCGAGATAGAGATCGTCCTTAGAACCAAAATAGTAGGCGATCGCAGCGATATTCTGCCCGGCCTGGGCGGCAATATCGCGGGTCGTGGCGTGCAGGCCGTATTCGCCGAACTGGGCGATAGCGGCGGCGATGAGCTGGCTTTTCGCCTGCTCTCCCTTGCTGGTAGTCGGTGTGGTGGTCATCACGCTGAAAGAATTAATCAATCGATTGATTAACTCTAGGCGCAGGTTGCCGCTTTGTCCAGCATCGACGATTAGATATGAAATCCCTCATGACTGAGCTCTTCGGCAACCCAGTTAAAAAAGATCTTCACTTTCTCTTTTTGCTCGTTAGGGTGCGGCAAAACGAAGTGATGGGCGTTAACCGGCATACTCGCGTCGCTGGAAAAAACCGGCTCGAGGTGCCGTTGCCGAACGCTCTGACCGGCCAGCAAATTACTCTCAAGAATAATGCCCATACCCATGCGCGCGGCCTCAATGCTCATATAGGAACGGTCAAAATTAAAAATAAAGCTTTTATTCCAGCCGCGAACCTTGTGCCAGGATAACCAGTTGCTCCAGCCGATCAGCGTGCTGTCGGAGTGGATAAGATCGCAGGTCAGTAAGTCTTCAATGGTCTGAACTTCGCGGCTGGCTAAATAAGTTGATGAGCTATAGGGGAGCATGCGTTCATTTTTTATGGTTTTGACCACCAGAGTCGGCCATTGTGAGAGCCCATGGCGAATATCGATATCAATATTATCGCGGGAGAACTGGATACTTTCATAAGAGCAGGTCAGGCTAATTTTAAGCTCGGGCCAGGCCTGGCGAAATTTGTTCAGGCGGGGCATCAGCCACAGGAGCCCAAAGCTGGGCGCGGAGTGAATGCGTAAATAATCCTGATGGATATCGTTAATCACCTGATTGGTGGCCTGGCCAATAATATTTAACGCTCCGGAAACCTCTTTAAGATATTTTTCACCAATTGCGGTTAACACCATGCCTTTACTGCTGCGGGAAAATATTTTCTTTCCGAGATACTGTTCCAGGCTGGCTATCTGATGGCTGACCGCTGAGGCCGTAATATTGAGATGCTCTGCGGCCAGATTGAGACTGCCGGTATCCGCTACTTCAATAAATGCCTGAATATTGCGTAAGGAGGGCATCGGTAAACTTTTATTTTGCAGCGGCTGATTCATCATTTCTCCAGCAAATAGAAAATGTCTGGTGCTATTATTTTTACTTCGCAAGAAGCTACGCTCGTCCTTATCTCCACAATGGCACATCAGCATAACATAGAGACAAAATAAGTAATGGCGTAATTCGTGATGAAGTTAACAGTTTTAGGGCGAGGGATGCCAGGCAACATAATTCGCAGGAATTTGCGTGCAGTCACGAAGCAAATTTTTCTCACTCATAATTGAGGTTTTTTGAATACCCTTTCTTTTTTGGGTTGTTATATTGCAACCACAGGCCTGATACCAAGGCGCGATGCGGTAAGGTTCGCGACAAAAACATAAAACAATAATGAGGATACCCTATGTCACGTATAGAGACTGTTGTCTGTACTGACGCCAGGAAAACAAAATATCGTTTCGTGGTTTTGACGATGATTTTTCTGGTGTATGCCATAAATTACGCTGACAGAACGAATATCGGCGCGGTGCTGCCGTTTATCATTGATGAGTTTCATATCAATAACTTTGAAGCCGGGGCCATCGCCAGCATGTTTTTTTTGGGCTATGCGGTAAGCCAGATCCCGGCAGGATTCTTTATTGCCAAACGCGGTACCCGGGGGTTGGTTTCGCTATCCATTTTCGGCTTTTCCGCTTTTACCTGGCTGATGGGCACCGTGAGCTCCGTTTTTGGTCTGAAAATGGTGCGTCTGGGACTGGGTCTTAGCGAAGGGCCGTGCCCGGTAGGACTGGCTTCAACCATTAACAATTGGTTCCCGCCGAAAGAGAAAGCCACGGCGACGGGCGTTTACATTGCAGCTACCATGTTTGCGCCGATCATCGTTCCGCCGCTGGCGGTGTGGATTGCGGTAACCTGGGGGTGGCGGTGGGTCTTTTTCTCCTTTGCGATACCGGGGATTGTGGCGGCGATAGCGTGGTACCTGTTGGTTAAGTCAAAACCCTCGGAGAGCGGATTTGTTTCACCAGCCGAACTGGAAGAGATCAATGCCGGGCGTGAAACCGATGATAACCTTGTGCGCGAAAATATCTTAATTGCCAATCGTTTTACCTGGCTGGATAAAATTATTCGAGTGAAGAAAATGGCGCCTATCGATACGGCGAAAGGATTATTTACCTCAAAAAATATTCTCGGTGACTGTCTGGCCTATTTTATGATGGTTAGCGTACTGTACGGATTATTAACCTGGATCCCGCTGTATTTAGTCAAAGAGCGCGGTTTTGATGTGATGAGCATGGGCTTTGTGGCAAGTATGCCGTGCATCGGCGGTTTTATTGGCGCGATCGCCGGAGGGTGGATTTCAGATAAAGTATTAGGCCGTCGGCGTAAACCCACCATGATGTTTACCGCTATTTCAACGGTGGTCATGATGTTAATCATGCTGAATATTCCAGCGAGTACCCTGGCGGTCTGTATTGGTTTGTTCTTCGTCGGCTTTTGTTTAAATATCGGCTGGCCGGCTTTTACCGCTTACGGTATGGCCGTTTCGGACAGTAAAACCTATCCGATCGCCTCTTCTATTATTAATAGCGGTGGCAACCTTGGCGGATTTGTTGCCCCGATGGCTGCGGGATTTTTACTGGACCAGACCGGCAGCTTTAATTCTGTATTTACTTATTTTGGTATCTGCGCAGCAATTGGTTTGCTGGTTATTCTCTTTCTCGATGAGCCACAATAACGGAAATATATCCTGTTAATTAATATGACGTAATGTCATGGAGTAAAAATATGTTATTAAAAGATAAAGTCGCCATTATTACTGGCGCGGCCTCCGCACGCGGTTTGGGTTTTGCTACCGCGAAGTTATTTGCCGAAAACGGCGCTAAAGTGGTCATTATCGACCTCAATGGCGAAGCCAGCAAAGCCGCGGCGACGGCATTAGGCGAAGGCCATCTCGGGCTGGCGGCAAACGTCGCCGATGAAGTTCAGGTTCAGGCGGCAATGGAACAGATTCTGGCGAAATATGGTCGGGTAGACGTGCTGGTGAATAACGCCGGTATCACCCAGCCGCTGAAGCTGATGGACATTAAACGTGCCAACTATGACGCGGTATTGGATGTCAGCCTGCGCGGTACGCTGCTGATGTCGCAGGCGGTTATCCCGGCGATGCGGGCGCAAAAATCGGGCAGCATTGTCTGTATCTCGTCGGTTTCCGCCCAGCGCGGCGGCGGTATCTTCGGCGGCCCGCACTACAGTGCGGCAAAGGCCGGAGTGCTTGGCCTGGCGCGAGCGATGGCCCGCGAGCTGGGTCCGGACAACGTCCGCGTCAACTGCATTACCCCGGGGCTGATCCAGACCGATATCACCGCCGGTAAGCTGACCGACGAAATGACGGCCAACATCCTCGCCGGAATCCCGATGAACCGCCTCGGCGATGCGGTTGACATCGCGCGCGCCGCGCTATTCCTCGGCAGCGATCTCTCTTCCTACTCTACCGGTATCACTCTTGACGTAAACGGCGGCATGTTAATCCACTAAGCGAGGCAAGCAGATGAAGATCACCGAAGCACAAAAAGTCGCCGCGGCGGCGTGGCGGATTCGCCGCTATGCCCTGCGCATGGGGGAGGTTCAGGGTCAGGGCTATATCGGCCAGGCATTAGGCTATGCGGATGTGCTGGCCACCGCGTTCAGCCACGCGATGACCTACCGTCCACAAGAGCCGCAGTGGGAAGGTCGCGACCGCTTCCTGCTCTCTCACGGCCATTACGCCATCGCCTACTATGCGGCGCTGCTGGAGGCGGGAATTATCCCGGAAGAGGAGCTGGAAACCTACGGTTCTGACGACAGCCGCCTGCCGATGTCGGGAATGGCGACCTACACCCCGGGGATGGAGATGTCCGGCGGCTCGCTGGGGCAGGGGCTCTCTATTGCCGTCGGGATGGCGCTGGGGCTGCGGCAAAAAGGGAGCGCATCCTGGGTCTACAACTCCATGTCGGATGGGGAGCTGGATGAAGGTTCCACCTGGGAAGCGGCGATGTCGGCGGCGCATTACGGCCTGACGAACCTGATCAACATCGTTGACGTGAATAAACAGCAGGCGGACGGCGATTCGCGCAAAATTCTCGGCTTTGAGCCGCTGCATGAAAAATGGGCCGCCTTCGGCTGGTACGTGCAGCGCGTCGACGGTAACGATCTGGCGGCGGTGATGGCCGCCTTTGATAACGCGAAAAATCATGCGGGCAACCAGCCGCGGGTCATCTTATGCGACACGTTGATGGGTAAAGGGGTCCCGTTCCTCGAAACCCGGGATAAAAACCATTTTATTCGCGTCGATGCCGATGAGTGGCAAAAAGCGATTGCGGTGCTGGACGCCAACAAACCGGAAGGAGTGCTGTAATGAGCCAGAGTAAACCACGTTTAAAAACGTCCGCGATGATCGCTTCTATTGCTGACGAAGGTCAGGCGACGATTCCGGCACCGTTTGGCGTTGCGCTCTCGAAGCTGGCGGCGCAGCGACCAGAAATCGTTGGTATGACCGCGGACCTGTCAAAGTACACCGATCTGCACATTTTCGCGCAGGCTTTCCCGGATCGCTTTTTCCAGATGGGAATGGCGGAACAGCTGCTGATGGGGGCGGCGGGAGGAATGGCGAAAGAGGGATTCATTCCCTTCGCCACCACCTATGCCGCTTTTGCTACCCGCCGCGCCTATGATTTTATTCATCAGGTCATTGCCGAGGAGCATCTCAACGTGAAGATCTGCGCGGCGCTCCCGGGCCTGACCACCGGCTACGGGCCGAGCCATCAGGCAACGGAAGATCTGGCGATTATGCGCGGCATTCCCGGCATGGTCATCGTCGACCCATGCGATGCGCTGGAGATAGAGCAGGCGGTACCGGCGATTGCCGACCATAACGGTCCGGTATATATGCGCCTGCTGCGCGGTAAGGTGCCGCTGGTGCTGAATAAGTACGACTATCAGTTTGAGCTGGGCAAGGCGAAGCTGCTTGAAGATGGCAACGATGTGCTGATTATCTCTTCCGGGCTGATGACCATGCGCGCCCTCGAGGCGGTCGAAAAGCTGCGGGCCGATAATATCAGCGCAGCCGTACTGCACGTGCCAACGATCAAACCGCTTGATGAAGAAACGATCATTGCACAGGCCTCGAAGCCCGGTCGCCTGGTGGTTACTGCCGAGAACCATACTTCGGTTGGCGGACTGGGGGAGGCGGTTGCCGCGTTGCTGATGCGCAAAGGCGTGCGCTGCGAGCTGGATACCGTTGGCTTGCCTGACGAATTCCTGCTGGCCGGCGCGCTGCCGACTCTGCACGATCGCTACGGCATTTCCACCGCGAGGATGGTCGAAAAAATTAAGTATCGCCTGCGTTAATTGCTTTCGCCGCCGCGTCCTGCGGCGGCGCTTCTCTGCTTTTGTTCGCGGTTTCCCTGTCGAGGCATTAAACGTGCTATTTCGGGGACGCCTGGCGCGAAGCGCCATCGCCGCTTCTCATCGACAGAACGGGGAGCTGTCGTTTGTGAGACAGAGGATTCTTTTCGGCAGATTTTATGCGGTTCGTCACAAAATCTGCTAGACTGCGCAACTTCATGGCATTGTGGTTTTTGCCATCTCTTTCGCAATAATCTCCCTGAAAACTACGCCTGTGACGGGCCGGGGCGGTTCGGAGTTGTTATGTCTTTTGATTCCCTTGGCCTGAATCCTGAAATCCTGCGCGCCGTCGCTGAGCAGGGCTACGTAGAGCCAACCCCTATTCAGCAGCAGGCTATCCCGGCAGTATTACAGGGCCGCGATCTGATGGCCAGCGCCCAGACGGGTACCGGCAAAACGGCGGGATTTACGCTGCCGCTGCTTCAGCACCTGATCCATAAAGAACCCCACGCCAAAGGTCGTCGCCCGGTGCGCGCCCTGATCCTGACCCCGACGCGCGAGCTGGCGGCACAGATTGGCGAGAACGTCCGGGATTACAGCAAATACCTTAACGTTCGTTCGCTGGTGGTTTTCGGCGGCGTGAGCATTAACCCACAGATGATGAAGCTGCGCAGCGGCGTCGATATTCTGGTGGCAACCCCTGGCCGTCTGCTGGACCTTGAGCATCAGAACGCCGTGAGCCTGGACAAAGTCGAAGTGCTGGTGCTGGATGAAGCCGACCGTATGCTGGATATGGGCTTTATTCACGATATTCGCCGGGTGCTGGCGAAGCTGCCGGCAAAGCGGCAGAACCTGCTGTTCTCCGCAACTTTCTCCGACGACATTAAATCACTGGCGGAAAAGCTGCTGCATAACCCGCTGGAAATCGAAGTCGCCCGCCGTAACACCGCTTCTGAGCAGGTGAGCCAGCTGGTGCATTTTGTCGATAAAAAGCGCAAGCGCGAGCTGCTGTCGCAGATGATCGGCGAAGGTAACTGGCAGCAGGTTCTGGTCTTTACCCGCACCAAACACGGCGCAAACCACCTGGCGGAACAGCTCAATAAAGACGGCATCCGCAGCGCCGCTATTCACGGCAACAAGAGCCAGGGCGCGCGTACCCGAGCGTTGGCTGATTTTAAATCCGGCGGCATCCGCGTGCTGGTCGCAACCGATATCGCCGCGCGCGGTCTGGATATTGAAGAGTTGCCGCACGTGGTGAACTACGAGCTGCCAAACGTGCCGGAAGATTACGTGCACCGTATTGGTCGTACCGGGCGCGCTGCGGCAACGGGCGAAGCGCTGTCGCTGGTCTGCGTAGATGAACATAAGCTGCTGCATGATATCGAACGCTTGCTGAAGAAAGAGATCCCGCGCATCGCCATTGCGGGTTACGAGCCGGATCCGTCGATCAAAGCCGAGCCGATTCAGAACGGTCGCCAGCAGCAGCGCGGCGGCGGTCGTGGCGGTCAGAGCCAGGGCCGGAGCGGCCAGGGACGTGGTGGTCAGGGACAAGGTCGTGCCCAGCAGGCTGCTCCGCGTCGCACCGATGGCGAAGCGCCGAAAGCGCGCACTCAGGACGGTAAGCCTCCTCGCCGTCGCCGCCCGCGCAAACCTGCTGCGGCTGAGTAAAGTTGTTCTGGCTGCGGTGGGGAAATCTACCGCAGCTTGTTCCTTTCAGAACACATCGCGATTAAAATTTAACACTCTCCCGCTAAGTCTGACTTCAATGTTGCCGCTCGCTATTTATCTTTTATGAGATCTTACTTTTGGCAATGAACTATTTTTACGATTTTTGCAATAACTAACAAAGTTATAACCTGCAACTATCAAAAGAATGACAGATACTAATAACATTAAAAAAGAAACCATATATACCCTCAATAATTTACAGACCCTGCGGGTTCATAAAGCAGTATACGGATTAGCGTTTAAGATATAATATATTATGAGTGTAGATATTCTTAATGTGTCTGAAATTAAAGGATTAATTTTAATTTTACGGTCTTTTTGACGATATTTTTCGGAATTCGTTTAGATGATTTTAAACATCTTCATGTTTTTTTGAATGCCCATAAAGTTAAATTGATAGCGATTTTGGTGACTGTGCTGGTATTTTGAAAATTATATTCAGCCCGGATAAAATAACGTTATGACACATTATTCATTAAGTGGATGTCGAGCGTTGGTTGTGGCTGCATAAACCGACTTCAACCTGATTCTGCGAGACCGCTTCCTGTTTGCCGAAAAAGGGATACCTCCCTCCCGGCAAAAATGGCACAATAGTGGCTGTTTATACAGTATTCAGGTTTTCTCATGGCTTTGACCGCAGCGCTGAAAGCGCAAATCGCCGCCTGGTATAAGGCGCTTCAGGAACAAATTCCTGACTTTATTCCCCGGCCTCCGCAGCGGCAGATGATCGCCGATGTGGCGAAGACGCTCGCCGGAGAAGAGGGGCGGCACCTGGCGATTGAAGCGCCGACCGGGGTCGGCAAAACCTTGTCGTATCTGATCCCTGGCATTGCTATTGCCCGCGAAGAGCAAAAAACGCTGGTGGTCAGTACCGCCAACGTTGCGCTGCAGGACCAAATCTACAGTAAAGATCTGCCGCTGCTGCGCAAAATCATCCCCGATCTGCGCTTTACCGCCGCCTTTGGCCGCGGGCGCTACGTCTGCCCGCGTAACCTGGCCGCGCTTGCCAGCACGGAACCGACGCAGCAGGATTTGCTGGCCTTTCTTGATGACGAACTCACGCCTAACAACCAGGCGGAGCAGAAGCTGTGCGCAACGCTGAAAGCGGATCTCGATAGGTACAAATGGGACGGCCTGCGCGATCATACCGACAAAAACGTGGATGATTCTCTGTGGAGCCGCCTGAGCACGGATAAAGCCAGCTGCCTGAATCGAAACTGTCACTATTATCGCGAATGTCCGTTCTTTGTCGCCCGACGGGAAATCCAGGAAGCGGAAGTGGTGGTGGCGAACCATGCGCTGGTGATGGCGGCTATGGAGAGCGAAGCGGTGCTGCCGGAGCCGAAGCATCTACTGCTGGTGCTTGATGAAGGCCACCATCTGCCGGAGGTCGCCCGCGATGCGCTGGAAATGAGCGCTGAAATTACCGCCCCGTGGTATCGCCTGCAGCTGGATTTGTTCACCAAGCTGGTTGCGACCTGCATGGAGCAGTTTCGCCCTAAGACCACGCCGCCGCTGGCGAATCCCGAACGTCTGACTGGACACTGCGAAGAGCTGTTCGAGCTAATCTCCTCGCTGAATAATATTCTCAATCTCTACATGCCGGCCGGCCAGGAGGCGGAGCATCGCTTTCCGATGGGGGAACTGCCGCAGGAAGTCATGGAGATCTGCCAGCGGCTGGCGAAACTCACCGAAACGCTACGCGGCCTGGCGGAGCTGTTCCTTAACGATCTGGGCGAAAAAACCGGCACGCACGATGTGGTGCGTCTGCACCGGGTTCTGCTGCAGATGAACCGCGCGCTGGGGATGTTTGAAAGCCAAAGTAAACTGTGGCGGCTGGCGTCGCTGGCGCAGTCCTCCGGCGCGCCGGTGACTAAATGGGTCACCCGCGATCTGCGCGATGGTCAGATGCATATCTGGTTCCACTGCGTGGGGATCCGCGTCAGCGATCAGCTGGAAAGGCTGCTCTGGCGCAGCGTCCCGCATATCGTCGTCACCTCCGCGACGCTGCGTTCTTTGAACAGCTTCTCTCGCCTGCAGGAGATGAGCGGGCTGAAAGAGAAAGCCGGAGATCGCTTTGTGGCGCTGGATTCGCCCTTCAACCACGTCGAACAGGGTAAAATCGTCATTCCGCAGATGCATTATGAACCGCTTATCGATAACGAAGAGCAGCATATTGCCGAAATGGCCGCCTATTTCCGTGAACAGGTCGAGAGCAAAAAGCATCTCGGCATGCTGGTGCTGTTCGCCAGCGGACGAGCGATGCAGCGTTTTCTCGAGCACGTGACCGATCTGCGCCTGCTGCTGCTGGTTCAGGGCGATAAGCCCCGCTACCAACTGGTGGAGCTGCACCGCAAACGCGTTGAAGGCGGCGAGCGCAGCGTACTGGTTGGGCTGCAATCCTTTGCGGAAGGTCTGGACTTAAAAGGCGAGCTGTTAAGCCAGGTGCATATCCATAAGATAGCTTTCCCGCCGATAGACAGCCCGGTGGTGATCACCGAAGGTGAATGGCTCAAAAGCCTCAACCGCTATCCGTTCGAAGTCCAGAGCCTGCCCAGCGCGTCATTCAACCTGATTCAGCAGGTGGGGCGCCTGATCCGCAGCCATAGCTGCTGGGGAGAGGTGGTGATTTATGATAAACGTCTGTTAACCAAAAATTACGGTAAGCGCCTGTTGAACGCATTACCCGTATTTCCGATAGAGCAGCCTGCCGTCCCTGAGGTTATAGTAAAAACGAAAGCAAAACCGACGCGTCGCAAGCGGCGATAGTGGTGCAATGTCGACGATGTGAGAAGCTCAGAGGAGCCTGCAATGGACTACAGCAAGATTATTAAAGAAGTCGGGCGCGGAAAGAACCACGCCCGCGACCTGGATGTGGAGACAGCCCGCGCGCTCTACTCGCGGATGCTTAACGGCGAGGTGCCTGAGCTTGAGCTCGGCGGCATTCTTATCGCTCTGCGCATTAAAGGCGAAGGCGAAGCGGAGATGAAGGGCTTCTATGAAGCGATGCAGGCGCATACGATTAAGCTGACTCCGCCGGTTGCCAAACCGATGCCGATTGTGATCCCCAGCTATAACGGCGCGCGTAAACAGGCAAACCTGACCCCTCTGCTTGCCGTCCTGTTGCATAAGCTCGGCTTCCCGGTCATCGTCCACGGCGTGAGCCACGATCCGACCCGCGTGGTGACGGAAACGATTTTTGAACTGATGGGTATCCCGGCGACGCTTCACGCGGGTCAGGCCCAGGCGCGATTGGATAGCCATCAGCCGGTTTACGTTCCGGTCGGCGCATTTTGCCCACCGCTGGAAAAACAGCTGGCGATGCGCTGGCGCATGGGCGTGCGCAACAGCGCCCACACGCTGGCCAAGCTGGCGACACCCTTTGCGGAAGAGGCGGCGCTGCGCCTGTCGAGCGTTTCACACCCGGAATACGTCGGCCGGGTAGCGAAATTCTTTGCCGAAATCGGCGGGCGGGCGCTGCTGATGCACGGTACCGAAGGGGAGGTTTACGCCAACCCGCAGCGCTGTCCGCAGATTAGCCTGATTGATGCATCTGGTATGCGGGTGGTAAATGAACGACAGGATAGCGTAGCCGCGCAGGCACTCGCCCTGCCGGAGTCAAAAGATCCTGAAGTCACCGCCCGCTGGATTGAGCGCTGCATCGTCGGGAGCGCACCGCTACCGCAATCATTGCGAATTCAGTTGGCCTGCTGTCTTGTGGCCACCGGCGCGGTTCCGTCTCTTGAACAGGGCCTGGCAAAGGTGGCTGAGCGCTGGTAACCGTAGCGGCAGGCAAAAAAAAGCCCGTCCAGTGGCGTGGACGGGCAAGGCAAGGGTATTAAAGGATCTTACAGGGTTAAAACAGTGGCATTACAGGGTGTTGCTACAGGAAATAGCGGCAATTAGCGGCGATTATTTGTAGATAACCGCGGTACCGCTAAGTTTGTTGTTGCTGTTAGCTGAGGTGATGCTGTAACCGGTCGCGCCGGCAGCCTCTGCTTTTTCAGCCAGTTTAGCTTCCAGTCCATCCAGCGTCGTCGCGCCTTCAGCGGAAACTACACCAATTTTATTCATGCTTTCTGCCTGAGCCGAGGTCACCGGCTGGGCGGCGAATGCGCCAAAAGAGAGAGCGGAAAGGGCGATGGCAGCGGCAGCAAATTTCATGTTTTTCATAGTTAATCTCTCGCAGGTTGTTCTGTTCAGGGGACGATGTTGCGTCGATGTGATAAGTATCACGGTTTTTTACGGGAGATAAAATCGAAGGAAATTAACAGTGTCCATCTAATTTTTTGAATAAGTATTAATTTATTGAATATTAATAAATTATTTTGGCCGGGAAAAGCAAAAGCCGTGAGGATGAAGTTCAGAGGGCTTTAAGGGCACATATTGCCACGCCGCTTGCCAAAAAACGTGCGCGAAAAGATAACGCGATATGCGGTAATGAACGGTAAATATCGGTCAACGAAGCTGGCTATCTTTGGAACCTCTGCGATTATATCCTGAAAATGTATTGTTATGTAAATCTTTCTCCTGCTGGCATTTTATGCAGTATTTCACGCCCGCGACCGCGCGCTGACGCGCTTCGGGGATCGGCTCTCCGCATTCTTCACAAAATTTGTTGCTCTCACCCGATGACAGCTCATTTCGCGCCCGTGCAATCGCGTCATTGATAGTGCTATCGATTTGTTCCTGCACCGCGTCGTCATTTGCCCAGCCTGAAGCCATAGTCCACCTCGCTATCTCGTCTTTCTTTAGTATAGGAAATATGGGGGCAAAAAATGACCAGACAAGGAGTCATGTTCACTGCAGAGAAAATCCAGGGTTGACGCAGTGGAGAGAGGGATACTGAAAGGGCGTTTGCGCGCAGGCCTCCGCCGGGGAGGTTAAAGGGATGATAACAGGCGGATAAAAAGCCGCTTCCCGACCAGCCCGGCGGCGAGCTTGCCGGTCGGGGGAGTAGGAATAAACGTCTAGCGGGCGTCCGGACGCACAAGGTCAAAGCGCAGGCTTTCATCAATGGCGTAATAGGCGCTGGGGCCGCCCGCGCGCAGAATCGGCTGAGCCCTGGCGGTCTGGTAAATCCCGTCCTCCAGCAGCGACTCATCAATATGCACTGCCACAACTTCGCCCAGCACCAGCCAGGTGTCAACCGCCAGCCCTTCGGCGGTGGTTAACTGGATGCATTGCGACAGGCGACACTCAAAATTGACCGGACTTTCGGCTACCCGGGGGGCGCTGACGAGACGGCTGGCGGCGGGAGTGAGCCCGGCGCGGACAAATTCATCTTCGTGACGCGGGATACTGGCAGAGGTTTCGTTCATCGCGACCGCCAGGGGGCGGGTGGCGAGGTTTCAGACGAACTCTTTGGTCTCAACGATATTCTGCACGCTATCTTTCCAGCCGCTGCTGGCGAAGCCAATAATCGGCGGCCGATAGTTAAAGCAGTTGAAAAAACTATACGGCGCAAGATTATGCTGGCCGCTATTATCCACGGAAGCTATCCAGCCGATAGGCCGTGGTCCGATAATCGCGTTAAGCGGGTCGTGCGGCAGCCCGTGTCCTTGCGAAGGTTGGTAGAAGTACATACGACACTCGTGACAAATAAAGAAGATATCCAGACTCACTTATTTACCGCGCCGCCGTCAACGGGTATCTTACGCGGCTGTTCAAAGGAGAATGCCATGAAAGCCCAGAAACCGGGGTTACACCCGCGTAACCGTCACCATCAACGCTACGATCTGCCCGCGCTGTGCCAGGCCCATCCTGAGCTGCAGGCCTTCATCACCCTTAATCCGGTGGGTGAGCAGACTATCGACTTTGCTAACCCGCTGGCGGTGAAGGCGCTGAATAAAGCGCTGCTGGCGCATTTTTACGCGGTGAAACACTGGGATATTCCCGACGGCTTTCTCTGCCCGCCGGTGCCGGGCAGGGCTGACTACATCCATCACCTCGCCGATCTGCTGGCGCTGGATAGCGGGACGATCCCGGCCAACGCCAGCATTCTCGATATTGGCGTTGGCGCAAACTGCATCTATCCGCTCATTGGCGCGCACGAGTACGGCTGGCGTTTTACCGGCAGCGAAGTGAACGCCGACGCGTTCGCCAGTGCCCAGGCTATCATCAACGGCAATCCGGGGCTCACTCGCCAGATCCGCCTGCGTCGTCAAAAAGACGCCAACGCGATTCTGACCGGCATTATTCATAAAAATGAGACCTACGATGCGACCCTGTGCAACCCGCCGTTCCATGATTCCGCCGCCAGCGCGCAGGCGGGCGGCGAGCGTAAACGTCGCAACCTGGGACTGGGCGAGGAGAGCGTGCTGAACTTTGGCGGCCAGCAGCAGGAGCTGTGGTGCGAAGGCGGCGAGGTGGCCTTTATTACGCAGATGATTGAAGAGAGCAAGCCGTTTGCTCGTCAGGTTAAATGGTTTACTTCGCTGGTTTCTCGCGGCGACAACCTGCCGCCGCTATATCGCGCGCTGACCGACGTCGGCGCGGTGAAAGTGGTGAAGAAAGAGATGGCCCAGGGGAATAAGCAAAGCCGCTTTATCGCCTGGACCTTTATGGATGAGGCCAAACGTCGCCGCACGCTATAACGTGGGCTCGGCGGGGGCAGGCGGTCCTGCGGGTGCTGGCATCGGCAGAACCTGATAAGTTTGTACCGGCGCCCGCACGCCTGCGAGGTCAAAATGCCTTTTCACCTGCGTATCGAGGGCGAATCTGACCGTCCACTGCTTGAGCGGCAGGGTGGTAAAGGTGACGCGCAGGGTGAAGGCGGTATTGCTTAAGCCTACCACGCCGGTGAAGGATGGCTCGCCAATGATCAGCCCGCGAATCTCTTCCTGCGCCATCACTTCCGCGACCGCATCCTTCAGCGCCTGGTTAGCCTTATCCAGATCTTCATGCCGGTCAACGTCATAGTTGGCCACCACCGAGCCGATACCGCGAACGAAGTTGGCGAAGGTGGTTATCGAAGACCACGGAATAATATGGTAAGCGCCGGTATCCTGACGGACGCCGACGGAGCGAATCGACATGCGCTCCACCGTCCCGGTGAGCGGCCCGATCGTCACCAGGTCGCCGGTATTCATACCGTTCTCGAACTGAATAAAAATGCCGGTAATAATATCTTTGACCAGGGTCTGCGCGCCAAATGAAATTGCCAGGCCCAGCGCGCCCGCGCCAGCCAGCAGCGGGGCGATATTCACCCCCACTTCCGAAAGCAGGATCATAATGGTAATGGTACTGATCACCACCGCCAGCGCGTTGCGAAATAGCGTCAGCAGCGTTCGGGCGCGGGCGCTGGGCAATGGTCGACCGTGAATGTCCGATGCCAGCCGGTTTTCAATCAGGCTGGCGAGCAGCGTCCAGCCAATCGCCGAGAAGAACAGGATCAGCGCGATACGAATCAGCACATCAACCGCTTTTTGCCCGCTGCCGTTATGCATCCACTGCCAGAAATCGAACAGCCCCCATGCGCTGAGCAGCAGCATAATCGCCACGCAGACCGTCAGGATACGCGCGGCCTTCAGCGATGCGGAGATCCAGCCGTTAAGTCGTTTTTGCAGTTCAGGATAGTTACGCTGGGTTTCCGGCGACAAGGTGATGGTTTTCGCAATCCAGCGCGACAGAATACCGGAGACCAGCGCGGCGGCGCCGACGATGGCCAGGCTGCGTAGGGTCGCGCCCATCATAAATTTCAGGCTGTTACCGGGGTCGAACAGCGAGAAGAAAAACAGCACGATGAAATAGGCGCAGGCCAGCCAGTGCCACACCAGAGCAAAGGCGCGGATAAACAGGCTAAAAAAGGCCAGCGATCGGTCGGCAAGATGGATAAGCCCTTGGGTAATTAACTGCTTATTGTGGAATATCAGATACAGGGCCCAGAGCGTAATGCATAGCATAATGACCACATTGGCCAGCGCCCCGAACTGCACGTTGACCTGGTTGGAGATAATTGGCACCGCAACGATCAGCCCGTAGCCAATCAGGCTGCTGAGCGCGCTGAGGCGCAGATTCCAGTATTTTGCCGCTTCATCGCTAAGGTTAAACGGGCGTAGCTCCGGGATGCGTGGGCAGAAAATCAGCCGCAGAATGGCTTTGAAAAACTCGATCAGCGCAAAGGCATTGAGAAACAGACTTTGCTGGAAGGCGATAGTGGGATTATTACCGTTCAGGCGATCGCTTAATAGCTGGCCAACAAACAGCGTCAGGGCCAGCAGAAGCAGGTCGAAAATAAATGCGCCGGCAATCGTGGCCGGCAGCTGTAGCCAGTTGCTGCGGTCGCGGTTTTTATGTCGTCCCCAGTGCCCCATTTTGCGATACAGCGGCAGGGCAGCCAGGCGTACCAGCCACCAGAATGCAAAGACCAGACCACCAAGCAGCAGGAAATGCCAGGCGGCGCTGATAAACGATTGCGAATTAAATGGTTTGTGCGGAGAGCCGGTGATGTTGCGCCATAGCTGGGAGAAGCGCGACGAAAGCTGTTCGCCATATTCACGACTGATCTGAGTGACGTTTTCCAGCACCGTCGTTTCGTCTTTAATTTCCGGCGGCGTCAGCGTCGGGGTACTGTCCGGCGGCGGCGTGGCGGCGGCTTTACGCAGCTGATCGATAAGCTCCTGGCGGGCATCGGCGTTTTCAAGCACGTCGGCCAGCGCGCCGTAGGCCGCTTTTTTCTGCGCCAGATCGGGTTCGCTACTGCTGGAGTGGTCCGTTGTGGTTGCCGGAACGCCGGGCAGCGTCGCGGCCCATAGCGGAGCGGTGAAGAGTAAAGCGAGCAGGAACAAAATCCGCGGCACAGGCACCTCCATTGCATCTCAAACCGTTAAGTATAGAAGACGAGATCCGGAGCGCGAGGTTGGGATGATTCTGGAAAGCGGCTCTCCCGCGAAGGGAGAGCCGGGCTGGGGTCAGGCGACGTGCTGTAAAAACTCCCGCAGACGCGGGCTTGGCGGGTTGTTGACCAGCACCTGCGGATCGCCATCTTCGGCAATGCACCCTTTATCGATAAAGATCAGGCGGGAAGCCACTTTTTCGGCGAAGCCGATTTCGTGGGTGACGATGACCATGGTCATGCCTTCTTCAGCCAGATCCTGCATCACTTTCAGTACTTCATGACGCAGTTCGGGATCGAGCGCGGAAGTTGGCTCATCAAAAAGCATCATTTTAGGTTTAACCGCCAGCGCCCGGGCAATAGCTACGCGCTGCTGCTGGCCGCCTGAAAGCTCGGAAGGGTAGTGGTGCGCGCGTTCCGCGAGGCCCACTTTTGCCAGCAGATCCTTCGCCAGTTTTTCCGCCGCCGCTTTATTGGCGCCGCGTACGCGCAGCGGGCCAAACATCACGTTTTCCAGCGCGGTCAGGTGCGGGAACAGATAAAACTGCTGGAACACCATCCCGGCTTCCTGGCGAATCAGCCGCTCATCAACCTTCGGGTCGTTGACCTTCAGACCATCGACGATCAGCTCGCCGCTGGTAATCTCTTCGAGTTTGTTAATACAGCGCAGCAGGGTCGATTTACCGGAGCCGGACGGCCCGATAATCACCACGACTTCGCCCTGGTTGATCTTCAGATCGATATCATGCAGCACTTTGGTTGGGCCAAAGTGCTTGGAAACGTTTTTAAATTCAATCACAGGATTTTCATCCTTCTTTCAAGACGACGCAGAACAAAGCTCAGCACCAGGGTGATGATTAGATAGATAACCGCAACGGCGCTCCAGATCTCCAGCGCGCGGAAGTTACCGGCAATAATTTCCTGGCCCTGGCGGGTCAGCTCGGCTACGCCGATGACAATAAACAGCGAGGTGTCTTTAATGCTGATAATCCACTGGTTGCCCAGCGGCGGCAGCATACGGCGCAGCGCCAGCGGCAGGATTACGTAGCGAATAGTTTCGCGACGAGAAAGACCCAGGGCGAGGCCGGCTTCCCGGAAGCCTTTGTGAATCGACAGCACCGCGCCGCGGGTAATTTCCGCAATATAGGCGCCAGAGTTAATCATAATGGTGACTACCGCCGCGGAGAACGGGTCGATACGTAAATCGCTAAAGGCCATCGGCAGAGCGAAGTAGATGAACATGACCTGCACCACAATCGGGGTGCCGCGGATGATTTCAATAAAGACCAGCGCAATGTGGTTGGCAATCCAGCCGCCGAAACAGCGGGCGAAACCGGCTACCAGACCGATTATCAGACCGCCGACCAGGCCGAGGACCGAAATCCACAGCGTCATTTTGGCGCCTTCCAGCAAAATGGGGATGGCGGGCCAGATGGCACTCCAGTCAAACTGCATAATATGTTCCTGTTACCGTGTCGAAAACAGAGGAAATTCCTCTGAGAAAACTATTCAGGCCTGCTGACGGGTAGCCCGGAAAGCTCCAGGTCTACCAGACCACAGCAGGCCTGGAAGAGAGCATCGCTAATTATTATTTAGGTTCAGTACCGAACCATTTTTTATAAATTTCGTTATAAGTGCCGTTTTCACGCAGAGTTTTCAGCGCGCCGTTCACTTTTTCACGCAGCTCGTCGCTACCTTTCGGAAAAGCGATACCGTAGTTTTGCGCTTCCAGCGAGTCGCCTACCGCTTTGAACTTACCGTTACCTGCGGTTTTGATGAAGTAAAGGATGTTTGGCGTATCGTGCAGAACCGCATCGGCGCGCCCGGTACCGAGTTCCATATAGGCATTATCGATGTTCGGGAACTGGCGCAGATCTTTGGTTTTGATATTGGCTTTCGCGTAATCTACCGAGCCGGTACCGCCCTTCACGGCAACCACTTTACCGTTCAGGTCTTTGACATCCTTAATTTCGTTATTATTTGCGTTCACCATCACCAGAAGACCGCTTTTGTAGTAGCCGTCAGAGAAGTCGATGGCTTTTTTACGCTCGTCAGTGATAGTGATCCCCGCCAGCGCGAGGTCGATGTTTTTCGTTTGCAGCGCCGGAATAATACCGCTGAAGTCCATTGGCTTCAGGGTGTAGTCAAGCTTCAGCTCTTTTGCGATGGCAGCCCACAGGTCAACGTCGAAACCGACGTACTTATCGCCCTGTTTAAATTCGAACGGAACAAACGCCGTGTCGGTAGCGACAACCAGTTTTTTATCAGCGGCGTGAGAAGAAACCGCAAAAGCCAGGGTCAGTGCAGCCAGTGAAACTTTAAATACAGACTTCATAGCATTTCCTTTTATATCCACGGGACGATCCCCTGCGAGAACGAGTTGCCTTATGAAAAAATCATGCCAGTTTTACAACCTGTTGTTTTATAACAACCAGGATAATTCCTGCTGCACGATTTTGATAAGGGATAATGTTAAACGCACCGATATGGGGCGCTATTTTGGTGCATCATAAGCGCATCGCATAACAAGTGCATTTTTAACGCAAACCCTGATGTTAAAACAATCTTGATGTAACGATTGTGTGAGGTGATTATTACAATTGATTTACTTTGGCGCGTATTTTGACCAATCTCATGCACTAATGTGGTGCGCAGTGGGGGGGTGGGGAAAAGAAATAAAAAAGCCGCCAGCGTGGCTGACGGCAGTTGGCTTACTCGATATTCGCTTCGATGAACCACAGGAACTGATCCAGGTCGCGGGAAGCGGCGGTAAAGATATCAGCGGTATCTTCATCTTTTGCTTCGTCGATGGCTTTACGCACATCGTTGGCGACGATGGCATAGCGGTCGGCCAGCTCTTTCAGGTGGTCCTGGACGCTATGGATATCCAGCGGATAGCTTTTCAGCGGGCTCTTGCTGTTAATGACCTGAGTGGTACCCAGCGCCACGCCGCCAAGCTGGACGGCACGTTCAGCCATGGTATCAAGGTGGTTGACGAGCGCGGTGCGGAAGCCGTCCAGCATCTCATGAACGGCAATGAAGTTTGCACCGCGCATATTCCAGTGAGCCTGTTTAGTAATCAGAGACAGGTCAATGAACTGGATCACCTGGCGATTCAGCAGCTCAACGGTCGCTTTCTTCGCGCTATCTGCGACGTCGTTACGGGTATAGAGCAGATTCGTTGCTTTAGTTTTAACCAGTTTTGCGGTACTCATAATGTCATATCCTCTTGATATTTGTACTCGTCATACTTCAAATTCGAATTATTCGGAGCGTCTCATCCCAATAACTTGCGGAATTAAGTATAGCAACGGATTTGAGCTTTGCAGCGGCGGTAGTCTCTATCGGTCTGATAGCGCAGGGCTGTTGGATTGGCAAAAATCTTTATGAATCAAAGGCCCTGACTGGTTTTCTTGCTCAGGGCCTGTTCTTTAGCTGATGTCGACTTTCTGAATTTTTGTCTCCCGGCGCATTGTCAGCGTCGAGCCCATTGATGCCAGAATGATCGCCCCGAGCGCCAGGGTCTGGGTTGCAGTTAGCGTTTCACCAAGAAACACCATGCCGGAAAGCGCGGCCAAAGCGGGCTCCATGCTCATCAGGGTGCCAAAGGTCTTGCTGGGCATGCGGGTGAGGGCCACCATCTCCAGAGAATAGGGCAGAGCAGTGGATAAAATGGCGATCCCAAGGCCCGGTAACAATAGTCCCCACTGAAATAGCGTATCGCTGGCCTGAATCATCCCCATCGGCACGAAGACCACCGCAGCAATGAGCGATCCCATGGCGACCGTGGCAGGACCATGCTCTTCCCCTGCGCGCTGGCCGGTGAGAATGTAGACCGCCCAGCAGGCGCCGGCGCCAAGCGCCAGCAGCGCGCCGATGGGATCGATCTGGGCAACGCTTTGCCCCAGCGGCAGCAGAAACCAGAGTCCAAGCACCGCCAGCGCTACCCAGACGAAATCCAGCGGGCGGCGGGAGCCAAAGAGCGCCACCGCCAGGGGGCCGGTAAATTCCAGCGCGACGGCAACGCCTAGCGGAATGCGCTGAATTGATAAATAGAACAGGTAGTTCATCGCGCCCAGCGACAGGCCATAGAAGAGTAGCGGCAGACGCTGCTCCGGCGCAAAGCGAAGACGCCAGGGTTTGAAAATAACCACCAGGATGAAGGTACCGAGAGCCAGGCGCAGGGCGGTAACGCCGGGCGCGCCGACGAGCGGAAACAGTGATTTGGCCAGCGATGCGCCACTCTGAATGGAAATCATGGCGATTAAAATAACCAGTATCGGCAACCATGCCGGTACTTTACGGGACGAGCCGGGCATCCTTTCTCCTGTCAATTTTGTCAAATGCGGTAAAGGTTCCAGTGTAAATGAATTACCCCGCGCCGGTTGAGCTATTGTTGAAAAAAAGGGGAGTGAAAGCAGTACAATAGCGCGGGGGCGAAGATAAATTCACCAGAAGATTAGGAATAATCTGGATACGCGTCGGGTGCTTTATAGGCCTTAATAGGTCTATATTTGTAAAAAAGGTTTGTTTTCCAGTTTGTTATAGAAACGTAGAAACCTTTAGTTACATGAAAAAGTACGTTAGACAATGTAAAGTGAAAAGAGTTTCCCAAAAGTTTTTGTTATATTTAAGACTTAGGACTTATTAGAAACACATTTGAGGTGGTTATGAATAAAATTGCACGTTTTTCAGCACTGGCCGTTGTTCTGGCTGCATCCGTAGGCACCACTGCTTTCGCTGCGACTTCTACCGTTACCGGTGGTTACGCTCAGAGCGACATGCAGGGCGAAGCTAACAAAGCAGGCGGTTTCAACCTGAAGTACCGCTACGAGCAAGATAACAACCCGCTGGGTGTTATCGGTTCTTTCACCTACACCGAGAAAGATCGTTCTGAGTCTGGCGTTTACAAAAAAGGCCAGTACTACGGCATCACCGCAGGTCCGGCTTACCGTCTGAATGACTGGGCAAGCATCTACGGCGTAGTAGGTGTTGGTTACGGTAAATTCCAGAACAACAGCTACCCGAACAAAACTGACATGAGCGACTACGGTTTCTCTTACGGTGCTGGCCTGCAGTTCAACCCGATCGAAAACGTTGCTCTGGACTTCTCCTACGAGCAGTCTCGCATTCGTAACGTTGACGTTGGCACCTGGATCGCTGGCGTAGGTTACCGCTTCTAATCACTTCGGTGATATAAAAAATCCGCCTCCATGGGGCGGATTTTTTTTGCCTGCGACTTACGCGCCATCGTTAATTGACGGTGAACGCGTCGGTCCCCAGATGGGTATAGTCGACCTTCTTCAGCTGGAAGTTGGTGATGTAGATAGGGCCAGCCTTCTGCTCTGAGATAAAGCGATAGCGCGGGGTGATCTCCTGAGCGCTGATACCGGTCCACTGCGAAAAGAAGCTGAGAAAGTCGTTGGCGGAACGTCGCGCTTTAATGATCTTATGCGCTTTATCATCGCTGGAGATCACCATAAACGGCACCTGGAAATTCTGCTGGTACTTATCGTCGTGTGCCAGATACTGCACCTCTTTCCCGCGCTCCTTAAAGGCCAGACCGTGATCGGAAAAATAGGTCATCGAGAAGGTTTCCCCCGAATTTTGTAGCTGAGTATAAAGATTGCTCAACAGCGTATCGGTTTGCGTCATGGTGTAGAGATAGCAGGAGGTCTCTTTCGACTGCACGAAAACGGCGTATTTGCCTTTGGTGCGATCGCAGGCCTGCGGGTGTGAGCCCATCAAATGCAGGACGATTAGCTGCGGCTGGGTACGGCGGGTGGCAAGCACCTGCGCGGTCAGCTTTAATAGCTGCTCATCCTGAGTGTTTTTGTTGGCCTCAAAATCGCCGTTTTTAAGGAACTGAACTTCGTCTGCGCGTTTGGCGATACTGGCAATCGCCGTATCATATTCACCAATTTGCCCCTGATTTGAGAACCACCAGGTCTGAAAACCGGCACGGTTGGCGAGGGTGACAAAGTTATCCTGAAACTGCGGTTTGTCATCGACCACCCGGTTCAGGGTTAATCCGAGGGATTTCTGCGTTGAACCGCTGGCGGCGATATAGTCGTTGAATAAATAGCCTTTGACCGAGCTGGCGAACGGCGTATTGTCCCAGTGGCCGCCAAAGGCACCGAGCGCATCACGGCGCGCGCTCTCTCCGATAACCACCACGTACAGATGATACTTTGGCTTTACCGCCAGCACGTGCCAGCTGTCTTTCATATTCGCCAGCTGCGCCATCCGCGCCTGCTCATCCAGTACTTCACTATTATTCACCACCACATCTTTAACGAAGCGGACGGCAGGGTAGCCGGTATCGATGACCTTAAAGACGCCGCCCCAGGCAAGGTTTTGCACCGGTTGCAGAAAGAAAATAGCGATGCAGAACAGCAGTCCCAGCGTATCTGTTTTCCCCCAGCGCGCCGGAGCTTCCGGTTTGCGGCGCACGGCAATCACCCCGAGCGCAAAGATAAACACGGCCAGCAGATAGCTGTACCACGGGAAAATGGTGAGGATTTCGGTGGACTCTTCGATGTTCGTGGCGTGCAGCGCCAGCAGCGTGTTGAAATTCGGCGCGCCGTAGGCCTGGCCAAACGGATAGTACATGGCCGCCAGCAGTGAATAGACGCCAACGACCACTTTTTGCGCGCGCGGAAAGCTCCGCCACAGCAGATGCAGCACGCAGGTAAAAGCAACGGTATAGAGCAGGCTAAACTCATAGCCCAGCGCCAGGTTAATAAACAGCGATTGTAAAAAGTAGAATCCTGTCCATGGGTTCAGTACCGGCCTGCGGGCGACCAGCGTTTCTTTCAGCGTGACATTCATAGTAAACAATCAAAAAGAGCCATGTGTATCCCCTGGCATCAAGGGGTAAAACCTGCTGGACAGTGCGTGAAGAGGGTCTCTGCGAGCCGCAGTAGTGGCAGGGCTGACAAAAGATAGGGCTTGCAAATGGTAAGGTCAACAGTCCATAACGGATTGTTTTGGGAGAAAGCTTACAAAACTTGAAAAAAGTCGCTGAAGCGCTGAGTAATCAGCCAGTGTGGCAGGAATTTGTGGCAGAAAAATGAAGCGGCGTACCGCGACGCCGCATTAGTTGTTGGGTTTATCCTGCTGCGGTTTGCCGTTGATCAGATCGCACAGCATCCCGACAAGCATTAACCGCACTTTAAAAGGAGAATGGGTAAACACGTTTAAGCACCTCTTGAATTCATTCATATCGACCTCCTGTAACTTCGTCCTTCGCTCCTTGAAGGATGTGTGTATTACATACAGATATAGCACAGGCTATATTTTATAGCTATGGCTAAAACGTTAATTTTTTGTTCTCTGTGCGCGATCCATTACAATGGGGATCCTTTTATATGATGCTTGATGCGTCACAGGAATGAGGAAGCACAATGAACCGTCGCGCAGGTAAGCCAATAACAAAAAAAGTGACGCAGCTAGTGAATGTCGAAGAACACGTTGAGGGATTTCGTCAGGTGCGCGAGGCGCATCGTCGGGAGTTGATTGATGACTACGTGGAGCTGATTTCCGATCTGATAATGGAAGTGGGCGAAGCCCGCCAGGTGGATATGGCCGCGCGGCTTGGGGTGTCGCAGCCAACAGTTGCCAAAATGTTAAAAAGGCTGGCCAGCGTTGGGCTGATCGAACAGATCCCCTGGCGGGGGATCTTTTTAACGCCTGAAGGCGAGAAGCTGGCGCATGAAAGCCGCGAACGTCACCAGATCGTGGAAAACTTTTTACTGGTGATTGGCGTTAGCCCGGAGATTGCGCGTCGCGACGCCGAAGGTATGGAGCACCACGTCAGCGAAGAGACGCTGGCGATGTTTAAACAGTTTACCCTCAAGCAGGGGTCATCGGGAGAATGAACCTCGTCTTTGTTCAGTCGCTGATCCGCGACCGCTTTCTACACCTGCTGCTGGTTGTCGGCGTTGTTTTAAGCTTCTTTGTACCGTTTGCCCCTGCAGGCTGGCTACACGCCATTGACTGGCATACGATTATCACCCTTAGCGGGCTGATGCTACTGACCAAAGGCATTGAACTGAGCGGCTATTTTGACGTAATAGGGCGCAAAATGGCGCGCCGCTTCGTCACCGAGCGCCAGCTGGCTATATTTATGGTGCTGGCGGCCGCGCTGCTATCCACCTTCTTAACCAACGATGTGGCGCTGTTTATCGTTGTGCCGCTCACGCTGACCCTGAAAAAATGGTGCGCTATTCCGACCAGCCGGTTAATCATTTTCGAAGCGCTGGCGGTGAACGCCGGGTCGTTGTTAACCCCTATCGGTAATCCGCAAAATATCCTGCTATGGGGGCGCTCCGGCCTCTCATTCCCGGCCTTTATCGGCCAGATGCTGCCGCTGGCAGCAGCGATGATGATGACACTGCTGGCGCTGTGCTGGTTCTGTTTCCCCCCCAGGCATCTCAATTATCAGAGCAGCGACAGGGCGCCCTCCTGGCGGCCAAAGCTGGTCTGGAGCTGCCTGGCGTTCTATGTCGTCTTTTTGACCGCCCTGGAGCTAAAACAGGAGCTGTGGGGACTGGCGCTGATCGCGCTGGGTTTCCTGCTGCTCGCGCGGGCGGTGATCGTTAACGTCGACTGGACGCTGCTGCTGGTGTTTATGGCGATGTTTATCGATGTTCACCTCTTGACCCAGCTCCCCGTTCTACAGCATGCGCTCAACGGCGTTGGCCAGCTCTCGGCGGGAGGGTTGTGGCTGACCACGATTGGTCTGTCGCAGTTCATCAGCAACGTTCCGGCAACTATTTTACTGCTCAACTACGTTTCACCATCGGCGCTGCTGGCCTGGGCGGTTAACGTCGGCGGATTTGGCCTGCTGCCGGGCTCCCTGGCCAACCTGATTGCGCTGCGCATGGCTGGCGATCGTCGCATCTGGTGGCGCTTCCATCTCTATTCGCTCCCCATGCTGCTGTGGGCGGCGCTGGTGGGATACGGCCTGCTGCAGCTCTGATATTCAGAGAATTGGGCAAGAAACGGACAGAAACGCCACATTCGCGTTCTCCTTTTCCGGGGTATAACTCTCTTCACGGCAGTGAATCACCCTGATTGAAGGAGAGTCCTATGCGTTATCAAAAATTGGGTCATACCGGCCTTTTTGTCTCTGAGCTGTGCCTGGGCACCATGACCTTCGGTGGTGAAGGCGGCCTGTGGGGGAAAGTGGGGCAGCTGCGCCAGGCGGAGGCAGAGCAGTTGGTGGGCAACGCGCTGGATGCGGGCATTAACTTCATCGACACCGCTGATGTCTATTCAGAAGGACGCTCGGAAGAGATTACCGGCCAGGCGCTAAAGAATCTGAAAGTGCCGCGTGAAAACGTGGTGGTGGCGACTAAAGTCTTTGGCGAAACCGGCACTGCAGGCGTGAACTCGCGCGGCAGTTCGCGCTATCACATTATCAGCAGCGTCAAAGAGAGCCTGCGTCGTCTGCAGCTCGATCATATCGATCTCTATCAGCTTCATGGTTTCGATCCTGCGACTTCGATCGAAGAGACGCTGTATGCGCTGGATAATCTGGTGCAGCACGGCCACGTCCGCTATATCGGGGTGTCGAACTGGGCGGCATGGCAAATAGTGAAAGCGCTGGGCATTTCCGAACGCCTTGGGCTGGCGCGCTTTGCCTCTTTGCAGGCTTACTACACGCTTGCCGGGCGCGATCTGGAGCGCGAGCTGGTGCCGATGATGCAGAGCGAAGGGCTGGGCCTGATGGTCTGGAGCCCGCTGGCGGGAGGTCTGCTCAGCGGTAAGTACGATCGCGATGGGCAGTCGGCGAGCGGCGGTCGTCGTCAGGAGTTTGATTTCCCGCCGGTGAACAGAGCGCGGGCTTTTGACTGTATTGATGTGATGCGCGAGATTGCCGAGGCGAAGGGCGTTTCGGTGGCGCAAATCGCGCTGGCCTGGCTGCTGCACCAGCCGGCGGTGAGCAGCGTGATTATTGGCGCGAAGCGGGTCGAACAGCTTACCGATAATCTGGCGGCGACCCGCATTGCCCTGAACGATGATGAACTGTCGCGGCTTGATGCGGTCAGCGCGCTGCCGCGGGAATATCCGGGCTGGATGCTGGAGCGTCAGGGCGAATATCGCCGTAATCAGCTCGCACAGCAGTAATTTCTTTTCCTCTAAGCCGGATCGCCCGCGTCGTGATCCGGCTTTTTTTATCCGTGGCGCTCACAAAAAACGATCCTCGACTTTGCCTGCTAATGAAAATTCGTTTATATGACTAGTCATGAAAATTATATGACTAGTTATAGGGGCGAGCGATGAACAGAACACTGCCGGCAGATTTTTTATGGGGTAACTCGGTTTCCAGTATGCAAACCGAAGGGGCGTGGAATGAGGGCGGAAAAGGGATGTCGGTTTACGATATTCGTCAGCCGGCGGAATTTGCTTCCGACTGGAAGGTGGCGACCGACTCCTACCATCGCTATCGGGAAGATTTCGACCTGATGCAGGATTTGGGCATGAACTGTTACCGCTTCCAGATTGCCTGGAGCCGCGTTTGCCCGGAAGGCGACGGTGAGTTCAATGAAGAAGGTATTGCTTTCTATCACCAGTTTATCGACGAGTTAATTGCCCGTGGCATTGAGCCGATGATTTGCCTGTATCACTTCGATATGCCGCTGTCGCTGGCTGAACGCTTTAATGGTTTTACCGACCGTCGGGTAATGGAGGCCTTTATTCGTTACGGGCAGAAGATGATCGACTGCTTTGGCGACAAGGTGAAGTGGTGGCTGACCTTTAATGAGCAGAATCTTTACCATATGCCGGACGCGTTTCTGATTTCAGGCTATATGCGCGGCGAGAAGACCCTGCGCGAGCTGTATCAGATCCAGCATCACGTGATGATGGCCCACGTTCATCTGACGCAGTATCTGCACCAGGCTAAGCCGCAGTGTTTGATGGGCGGGATGCTGGCCCATGCGCTGGTCTATCCCGCCACCTGCAAACCGCGCGATATTCTTTGCGCCCAGCAGCTGGACGAGTTTTTAAACCAGAACCTGCTGCGCGCCTTTGCCGGGGAGGGCTACAGCCCTGAGGTCATGCACGTGGTCGCCCGCGAAGGCCTGGAGGATATCTACCGAGCAGAGGATCTGACGCTGATGGCGCAGGTTAAAATCGACTATCTGGCCTTTAGCTACTATGCCAGCAAAGCGCTGGATAGCGACCCGATCCCGCCGGGCACGCCGGTCAACTATTACATGCAGTTTGGCGATAAAAAGAATGACTATCTGGAGGCCACCGAGTGGGGCTGGCAGATTGATCCGCTGGGCTTTCGCACCATTATTACCCGCTACTACAACGACTGGCGTCTGCCGGTGTTCCCGATAGAAAACGGCATTGGGGTGATTGAGTCCTGGGACGGCGTAAACCAGGTGGCTGACGACTACCGCATTGCCTATCATCGCGACCATATCAACGCCATGAAAGAGGCGATATTTGACGATGGCGCGCAGGTGATTGGCTACCTGGGCTGGGGGTTGATCGATATCCTCAGTTCGCAGGGCGATATGCGTAAACGCTACGGAGTTGTCTACGTGAACCGGGACAACCACGACCTCAAGGACCTTAAGCGCGTACCGAAGAAAAGCTATGCCTGGCTGAAACGGGTCATCCATAGTCATGGCGCAGAGATGTAGCGGCGCCTCGCGCGGGCAGATGGTATATTCTGCCCGCCAGCCACAATCAGTCACGTAAAAGGATCGGGGAATGACGGCCAAATATCTGAGTATCGCGCGGGAAATCAAAAAACGTATTATCAGCCGCCAGTATCCCGCCAGCGCGCCGTTACCCGATCAGTTCGCCCTGGCGGCAGAGTTCAGCACCAGCAGGATGACCATTCAACAGGCGATGCGCCAGCTGATTGTCGAAGGCCTTATCTACACCCGTAAGGGGCAGGGGACCTTCGTGCGCAAAAATTTCCTCCAGCTTTCGCAGTGGGAGCTACCCGGCAGCGACTATTTTGGCGCCACCAAAACCTGGGAACATTTAGGGGAAGTCACCAGCCGGGTGATTCGCTTCGAGCTGCGTTTCCCCACGGAAAAAGAGCAAAGCTCGTTGCTGATTGACGCCGATGCCCCGGTCTATGATTTCGTCCGTCTGCGGTTGCTCAATGAGGAGCCCGTGTCGCTGGATCTCACCGTGATGCCCGTTGCGCTGGTGCCCGGCCTGAATAAAACGATTCTGCAAAGCTCGGTGTTTCGCTACGTACAGGAGACGCTGGGGCTTAAAATGATGGGCTCGTATCGGGTAGTGCGGGCGATGAAACCGCAGGCGCTGGACAGAGAACATCTCAACTGCGAAGCGACCGACCCGGTGCTGGAGGTCGAACAGGTGATCTATCTGGAGGATGGTACGCCGCTGGAGTATGCCCATTGCCACTATCGCTACGATCACGGCGGAATCATTCTGGTCAATAACGGTTAAAAAAATGGCGGACACCGGGCCCGCCACTCTCTGCATTATGCGCGTTTAGTTCAGACGCACCGGCATACCGGAACGGTTCTGAATCGCCTGATCGAGCACGCTCTGGTCTACGTCAGTCTGGCTGGTAATCGCCTGCACTGATTTGGTCAGATTAATCGGCACGATTTCACCGCCCTGGAACTGCTCTTCGGTCGTGGACAGCGGGTTGTGAACTTCAATGAAGCGGCTGCCGTCTGGCTCAGTCGTCGCTTTTACCGGCTCATCGATAAACTCAACGCGGGTGCCGACCGGCACGTTTTCGAACAGGAATTTGATGTCGTCGTTACGCAGACGCACGCAGCCGTGGCTGACGCGCAGGCCGATACCAAAGTTGGCGTTGGTGCCGTGAATGGCGTACAGGCGGCCGATATACAGGGCGTACAGGCCCATCGGGTTATCAGGACCGGCCGGAACAACCGCTGGCAGCGGTTCGCCAGCCGCGCGGTATTCCGCATGCATTTTGGCGGTAGGGGTCCAAGTCGGACCGGCTTTTTTACGCTCAACTTTGGTGACCCAGTTGACCGGCGTGTCTTTACCTAACTGGCCGATACCGATCGGCAACACGATAACGGTGTTGGTGCCTTTCGGGTAGTAGTAGAGGCGCATTTCCGCACTGTTGATGACGATACCTTCATGCACGGTGTCCGGCAGGATCAGCTGCTGCGGGATGTTCAGCACGGTGCCGCCTTTCGGCAGGAAGGTGTCCACGCCCGGGTTGGCTTCCAGCATGTTGGATAAACCCATCTGGTATTCGGCGGCGAAGTATTCCAGCGGCTGCTTGTTGCCTTCCGGAATGGTGATCACCTGGTTCTGACCAATCAGACGGCTGCCGTCGGTGGGCAGAGGATAAGTTACAGCAGAAGCTGTGTTGCAAAAGCCCACGATGGCGAAGGCTGCCGCGAAGAGTGTTGATAATTTCATAATCTTTATGTCGTGGGCGATGTTAATGCCGCACAGGCCTTTGTCAGTTTAAACAGGGAGTCGATGGGAGCGCATTATATGTGCTTTCCGCCAAACAGGTAAATGAGATGTGTACGAAATCACATTTTTTTCCTGTGACCGAGAGTGTAGCCCGTCAACGCTGGCCCTGCCGCCTGAAAACGGGAGGGGATTACCCCTCCAGAAGCCGCGACTGGAGCGCTTCACGCGCCTGCGGCGTAAGCTGATACTCTTTCTCCAGCCAGGCATCGACGCTGGCGTAGCGGTCGTCGATTTGAGAAAGCGCGGCAGCAAGATAAGACTCATGAACCGTCATGATTTCCGCCAGGTTCTGCCGGCCGCGAGCGGTCAGTTCATCGCCGAGGGAATCGAGCATGAAATTCTCGACCTCAGTCAGCATGCCCTGGGTCAGCAGGTACTCTTCCATCACCGTATGGCGATCGCAGCCGAGGGCGAACAGCGTCAATGCGCAGCCAACGCCGGTGCGGTCTTTGCCCACCGCGCAGTGCTGCAGCAGCGCGCCGTCGAAGGGTTCCATCAGCCAACCGGCCAGCTGGCGATAAGCGGCGTTGTTGAACGGCAGCTGGCGATAGAGCTCCAGCATAAACTGCTCGCCGTTAAGGGCGTTGAGCGTGGCGGCGCTGAGCTCGGTGACTTTAGCGTTGACGTCGCGAACGTGAGGATTCGCCGGGGCGTTGAGATAGTGGGCCGTTTCGTTCAGCTTATCGGGGCTACGATGCACTTCTCCCGGATCGCGATAATCTATCACCCGGCTGAGCGGGATAGCGTCCAGGTGGGTTAAGTCAGCGGTCGTCATCATATGCAGCGAGCCGGAGCGGAAAAGCTTCCCCGACCGCACGCGGCGGCCGTCGGCGGTACGCTGGCCGCCCAGGTCACGAAAGTTGATACCGCCCTGCAGCGATAAGAAGGCCGGATGGCGGGAGATTGTGGTCATAGGTTCCTTCCAGATTAGGGTAAAAAATTACGCACTGAGTAGTATAACCGCGCAAGGTGACAACGACCCTAACACAGGCGGCAGTGATGATTTTATAACGGCCCGTGAAAAGTGAAGCATTTGCTGGCATAATGTCTGGTTCATCACACTTCTCATTCTCTATTTTCAGGATAACCCCGTGCTAGTATCCAGCAACGTCACCATGCAGTTCGGCAGTAAGCCGCTGTTCGAAAACATTTCCGTCAAATTTGGCGGCGGCAACCGTTACGGCCTGATTGGCGCCAACGGTAGCGGCAAATCGACCTTTATGAAGATCCTCGGCGGCGATCTTGAGCCGACGCTGGGCAACGTCTCCCTCGATCCGAACGAGCGTATCGGTAAGCTGCGCCAGGATCAGTTTGCGTTTGAAGAGTTCAGCGTGCTGGATACGGTGATTATGGGCCACGGCGAGCTGTGGGAAGTGAAGCAGGAGCGCGATCGCATCTACTCCCTGGCGGAGATGAGCGAAGAGGACGGCTACAAAGTGGCTGACCTTGAAGTGCTATATGGCGAGATGGACGGCTATTCCGCTGAGGCGCGCGCCGGCGAGCTGCTGCTCGGCGTGGGGATCCCGGTTGAACAGCATTACGGTCCGATGAGCGAAGTCGCTCCCGGCTGGAAGCTGCGCGTGCTGCTGGCGCAGGCGCTGTTCTCTAATCCGGACATTTTGCTGCTCGACGAACCGACGAACAACCTGGACATCGACACCATCCGCTGGCTGGAGCAGACGCTCAACGACCGCGATAGCACCATGATCATCATTTCGCACGACCGTCACTTCCTGAATATGGTCTGTACCCACATGGCGGATCTGGATTACGGCGAACTGCGCGTTTATCCTGGCAACTACGATGAATACATGACCGCGGCGACCCAGGCGCGCGAACGTCTGCTGGCTGACAACGCCAAGAAAAAAGCGCAGATCGCCGACCTGCAATCTTTCGTCAGCCGTTTTAGCGCTAACGCCTCTAAATCTCGCCAGGCGACCTCGCGCGCCCGTCAGATTGACAAAATCAAGCTGGACGAAGTGAAAGCCTCCAGCCGCCAGAACCCGTTCATTCGCTTTGAGCAGGATAAGAAGCTGTTCCGTAACGCCCTGGAAGTGGAAGCGCTGGCTAAAGGTTTTGATAACGGCCCGCTGTTTAAAAACTTCAACCTGCTGCTGGAAGTGGGAGAAAAGGTTGCCATTCTGGGCGCCAACGGCGTGGGTAAATCCACGATGCTGAAAACCCTGGTCGGCGATCTGGCGCCGGACAACGGTACCGTTAAATGGTCTGAGAATGCGCAGATTGGCTACTACGCGCAGGATCATGAATATGAATTTGAAAACGATCTGACGGTATTTGAGTGGATGAGCCAGTGGAAACAGGAAAGCGACGATGAGCAGGCGGTGCGCAGCATCCTTGGTCGACTGCTGTTCAGCCAGGACGATATCAAAAAGCCGGCGAAAGTACTCTCCGGGGGCGAAAAAGGCCGTATGCTTTTCGGTAAGCTGATGATGCAAAAACCGAATATTCTGGTGATGGATGAACCCACCAACCACCTGGATATGGAATCGATCGAATCGCTGAACATGGCGCTGGAGATGTATCAGGGCACGCTGATTTTCGTTTCCCACGACCGTGAGTTTGTAAGCTCGCTGGCGACCCGAGTGATTGAAATTACGCCGGAGCGCGTTGTGGACTTCACCGGTAACTACGAAGATTATCTGCGCAGCAAAGGTATCGAATAGTTTTCCTGTTGTTTGTCCCGGATTGCGGCGCTGCTGCGCTTTATCCGGATACCTCCCACAGACGGCGATGAACCTGTAGCCCGGGCAAGGCGCGTTGAGCGCCGCCCCCGGGAGCAGCGTGCAGAATACCCCTTGTAGAGAACAGAGCGGCT